>NZ_NPDR01000003.1:0-300000 GCF_002811765.1 Leptospira saintgironsiae
CGTAATGTTTAGCTCCTATTGGGGAATTTGAAGGGTCGTTTGTACTTACGTTGTGCGGATTAGTATCTACGAATAGATAGTAATCCCTTCCTCTAAATCCGAACCGCCTCCTTCATCCTGGCTCTCGGATTGACAGCAAAAGCATCCCTATCTCTACACCTCATTCCAACATTGGGATCATCATCACGTTCAACCAACACATCCAGTCCGAATACATTAGCATTCTTAATGAAGCTAAACTCATTCAGATACATTTGCGAATACTTTGGCTTTATATATCCATAAGCCGCAAAAGCAGTCTTTAAAACTCTCTGATTACCTTCCGCTACTTGGTTGTGGACTCCATTCTTACTCCATCTATTACGAGCAAATCTGAATCTATTATCCTTTGATCTTGCAGAGTGATTTACTGATCTATGGTTCTTATATATTCCCCAAAGCCATGGATATCCTTGGTCTGTGAAAAGTGGGGTAGAAGTAGGTAAGTGATCCTTGATGATCGGACCTAATGTATCTGCTTTCTGATTAGATACTGATGTAAAGAATACAGGTCCTTGCTTTATTGCAATAGTCTGGACTAAAGTTCCGACTTGTCTTCCTCCTAATTTCTCTGAAAGGTATATAGAAGAAGTCTGTCCACTATGTCTGTATCGTTTCCTACCTTGGCTTGCTCTTTCTCCCGCAGAATATAATACAGCAGTGTCTACGCAAACGTAGGGTCGTTTTGCCATGATCTTAGTTATATCTCTATTCTCATTTGGTGGGAGGAGAAAGACTTTGAACTGATCATTTAAGGCTTCGTAGGTTAGCTTCTTATACTTTGGTAATTGGTCAGAAGCGAAGAGTTGAAATCTTCTCTTGAGTAAGCTGGCTGCATTATATCCTATCTTTAGTCTCTTACTTAGTTCTGTTGCTGTTACTACTTTTGGATATTGAATTAGAGATTCGTAAAGTAAGTATCCGAACATCCATATTGGTAGTTTGAAGTGATGAAGGGGAGTGTAGCTTAGTCTTGAAGTTAGATGTCTACATTGAGGACATCTGATTAGATCTGGTCTGGTTGAGATTTCTTTATCTAAGATTCTATTGTTACATTCAGTAGTTGGACAATGCTTTGGGTAGAAGTCATTTAGTATCTTCTTGGTTATTTCTGTGAAGTAGGCTGTGTTTAGTGCTGGGTTGTGATGTTTTGGTAGGAGGATTTTATTTTCGGTTTTTCTAATAGAAGGGGCGGTTCTGGATTGGAGGAAAGGTGGTCCTCGGTTCGGATTACGTGTATTAAATATTCCGAATTCAAGCCAAGGTCGAGTAGGAGTGAAGGATTGTCCGTGAGAGTAGATTTCTTGATATTTTAGTGCTGCTTGCATGAGTATTACTTTTTTGTTTTTTAAGGAAGCAAAACGTTAGACATGATTAAAAGAAAAGCTTTATTTTGAATATCGTGTGCAGAAGATCAGGAAAATTCTGATGGCTTTTGGGCCGTTGTAAATACGATTATTTTAAAGCAAAGGGAGATTAGATCGGGATGGCATTGCGAGCAGTCTTCATTGGAATTAACCAATATAATGATCAAGGTATTTCTGAGCTTAATGGAGCAAAGCGGGATGCCTTAGCTCTCTGGGCTCTGTTTACTGATTCTATTGAAGGTTTAACCTCGAAGTTGCTAGTAGATCAAGATGCAACTAATTCTGAAGTCCGCAAGTATGTTTTTGGAGCGTTGTCTGAAGCAAATGGGGATGATGTCATTATCATTTCCTTTGCTGGTCATGGGTCACCAGATGGGAATATTATCTTGTACGATACTGAAATAGGGAATCTCCCCGGAACTGCTATTTCAATGGCTTCTTTAGCCGAAGCTTTTAAAACTACCAAAGCAAAGACTGTACTTTTTATTCTGGATTGTTGCTTTAGCGGTCAAACTCCAGCTAGGGTTCTTGAAACTGCTGGATTACCTCGAAGTAGCTTTATTCTAAATGAAGTATACGGAGAAGGACGAATAATTTTGTCGGCATGTTCTGTGAGTGAATCTGCTTGGGAACAACCTGGAACCGGACATGGATTATTAACTTACGCAATTATTACTGCGTTAACTGACAGCGACAAACAGATTGTAAATTTTCCAGACGTTGTTGGGGAGATTATTCGACTAACTCGGATTGAAGCAGAGAGAATTAATGTTAAACAAACACCCATGTTTTTAGGAACTGTAATTGGTGGTCTTACATTTCCTGTTCTCAAACGAGGAGCCAATTATTTTGCAGCTTTCCCACATAAAACTACAAAGAAAGTTTCTGGTAAGATAGAAGATCTTCACCAATACGGGTTTCCTCCTTCTATAATTGACCAGTGGAAAGTTCGATTTCCACATGGACTTAACTCTTTACAAATTCAATCTATTAATGAATTCGGAATTCTCGCTGGTAATTCGTTACTTGTTGTTGCACCGACAAGTTCAGGCAAGACTCTAATCGGAGAATTAGCAGCAATCCCTTCGATAACTCTTGGGAAGAAGGTAGCATTTTTGCTTCCATATCGTGCTTTGGTTAACGAGAAATATGAAGATTTTACATTTAATTATTCACTGTCCGGTCTTCGAGTAGTTAGATGTAGTGGAGATTCGACGGATGGAGTTGCACCTGTAATTAAGGGGCGATATGATCTTGGATTTTTTACATATGAGACCTTTTTAAATATAATTTTAGGATCTCCTGGTATTCTCAATCAATTAGGCCTTATTGTTTTGGATGAAGGACAGTTTATCACAGATCCAAATCGGGGAATCATTGTTGAATTGATTTTTTCATTTTTATTACGCGCACGAGCTAATGGAATTGAACCTCAAATATTAGTCCTATCTGCAGTCATGGGGAATATAAATAATTTTGATCGCTGGCTTAACCTACCTCTTTTAATTTCGAAAGAAAGACCAGTGCCATTAATAGAAGGAGTACTAGATCGAAGAGGGCAATTTCAATTCGTTGATGTAGATGCTACAATTAAGAATGAAGAATTGCTCCCTGTTCAAAGTATTGTTCAACGTCGTGATAGGCCCAGTTCTCAAGATGTAATTGTTCCATTATCTAAGAAATTAGTTTCGAATGGGGAAAAGCTGTTAATTTTTCGTAATCAAAGAGGTGCAGCTCAAGGTTGTGCCAAATACTTAGCAAATGAACTCGGTTTAGAACCTGCAAACCAAGTTCTAAATACATTACCGACACAAGATTTAACCAATGCGTCTCAGGACTTACACTTGTGCTTAAAAGGCGGAGTTGCTTTTCACAATACGAATTTATTAAGATCTGAAAGAGAAGCCGTCGAAAAAGAATTTCGAAAATTGAACGGTGAAATTCATGTAATTGCGGCTACAACTACACTTGCTGCGGGTATCAACACTCCAGCTTCAACTGTGATTCTCACAGAGAATGAATTTTTGGGCGAGGATGGCCGAGAGTTTACTGTAGCGGAATATAAGAACATGGCTGGCCGTGCAGGAAGAGTTGGTTTTAATGAAATAGGTAAATCTATTATATTGGCAGAGACTCCTTTAGAGAGAGCACAGCTTTTTCAAAAATATGTATTGGGAACTCCTGAAGAGGTTCAATCATCTTTTCAGGAGCGGGACCTCTCTACATGGGTTATTCGGTTGCTTAGTCAAGTTAAAGAGATCTCACAAAAAGAAATTCCCGGTTTATTAATTAACACTTTTGGCGGATATTCTGCTTCCCTTGAAAATCCTAAATGGGTCGTAAATATTGAATTTGAAGTAAATACATTCGTAGAACGTCTGCTTCAATTAGAATTAGCAGAACTAGAAGGCGATTTTATTCATTTGACATTATTAGGAAGAGCGTGCGGCTCCTCATCGTTGTCCTTTGAATCAAGTATGCGATTAGTTGAAATTCTGAAAGAAATTGATACTAGTAAAATTTCTCCCGTACATTTATTGGGCATTCTACAGGTACTTAATGAATTGGACTCAATTTATACGCCACTAATGAAGAGGGGCCAATCAGAGTCTTTGCGAGTTTCCGATGCATCTAAAAGATATGACCTAAATGTAATTCAAAGTCTAAAACGCTATTGTCATGATCAGTTTCAATTTTGGGCCCGTTGTAAACGAGCTAGTATTTTGTTTGATTGGATAAATGGGGAACATATTGAAGTAATTGAAAAATATTATACCGCTAATCCATATCAAGGTACGATAAGTTACGGTAACATTGCTAGCATTGCAGAAGGTACCCGATTTCATTTACGCTCAGCTCATAAAATTCTATCTACTCTTTTGCTCGATACACCTGATTTCTTAAGTGAACTAGATATAATATTACAACAACTCGAATTCGGATTACCACGTGATGCCTTGTTCTTATTAAAATTGGAAATTCCTTTAACTAGAGGGCAGTATTTAGCATTATTTTCTGCTGGATGTAGAAAAATAGAAGATATATTCGATTTATCGAATGAAAAATTTATTGAATATGTCGGTACGGATATTGCTAAACAATTACTGTCAAAGCCTTTAAAACAATAAACGTGAAATTTGATATTTTATAACGAGGAACCTATGTCTGATTTAACTTGGATTGAAGCAATAAAACAAGTGTTAGATGCAAATAGACAATCAATGCATTACACTGAAATTTTAGATAAGATAATTGAAAGAGGGCTACGGGAAGAAGTTGGCGCAACGCCAGCGAATACGGTATATTCTTCTATATATCAGGATATTAGGACAAAGAAGAAAAAATCTGAATTTATTAAAACGGATACTGGAACTTTTATCCTAAGAAAATACATTGATTCAAGTTCTTCAGTAGATGCTGAAAGTAAAGATTCGAACATAGAAGATGAATCTGCGGGAATAATTAAGGCTTTTGGCATGTTTTGGAGACGAGATAAGGTCCACTGGGAGTCTAATCCGAAGATTTTTGGTAGACAATCCTTTGGGTCGACTCCCGTCGATTTCGGAGATGAAATCGGTGTGTATGTTTTATACGATGAAAATAGGCCAATATACGTTGGTAGAGCGATTGATCAAGGAATAGGAAAAAGAATCTTTCAACATACGTTTGATAGATTGAGTGGTCGATGGAATAGATTTTCTTGGTTTGGCCTTAAGTCTGTATCTGAAACTGGAAAGTTGGATCAGTTCAGAAAAACGTCCCTCGATGCAGAAGTTCTGATTGTCACTATGGAAGCTATTTTAATCGAAACTCTCGAGCCGGGGTTAAATAGAAAAAGAGGCGATGATTTTAAAGCAGTTGAATATCTACAAAGTGAAGATCCAAAAATTCAAAATAAACATATTGCTTCACTCTTGGCAGAGATACAGGGCAAACTAAACGGTTAATTATATAGTCATAATAATATAACCGTACTTGAAAAATAAATAAAAGTCAATTCTACGATTGGTCTTTCTTAAAATCAAAGAAATCTTGAATTTTAACTCCAAGTCGAAAGGCGACACGAATCAAGGTGTGAATAGTTACATTAGAGTTTCATCTTTTCAGCTCAACGTATGCTCGAAGAGGTAAACCTTAAGTTTCTTCTTTTATATCTTCTTGCGTCAGACCTTTATCAATACGAATTTATTTGATTCGTTTTCGCCATTATCAATCTCGTAGGTAGTTTTGAAAGAAGTGCAAATTTATCTTAATCTTATAGTCAAGTATAGCGGGTACTTTTGGAAATGAACAGAGAAGATTTTACAATTCGAATATTCCTTAATTTTCTTCGCTCAGTTGGAATTACGGTAGAAAACGACATTTTAGGCGTAGTTAGAAATGTGATTCTGCCACAGTCTGATATTCCTTTATGTTTAACTGGAATTTGCTATGAGATAGCATTGCATGAGCCAGGAAAGTTTTACAATCGAAAAGTTGCCGATGAACTAAATTCGAAATTTAAAACGGCATATGACACAGACAGCAATATATTCTTGAAAGGTATGCAATCAGCCCTTTCTTATTTTTACACTGCTCTAAAGTCATACGATTACACATTAGAATTGTATAACGAATTTTCTGAATCGGCATTCGATAATTATTTTAAAACAAATGTTTATAGAATTCCAACATTGCTGCGAATTTCTGAAGATATTTTGATGAATCTTTATAGATTTGTAAGGGATATTCATCAGCAATACACCGAAAAGAATTATTCAAATCTGGAAACGCTCGGACAAATTATATCCGTTTTGAAAAGTATCGGATATACTGAATTTACTAACGTTGATACGGATTTACGAAATGCTTTAAGTCATGGGAAGGCGTTTAATCATGGAAATAGCGTTTCTTATAAATATAAAAAAAACGGCCAAGAGTATCCGGAAAGCATAAATATATGGGACTTCGACAGAAAAATTAATGAATCTCTCGATATTGCTTCCGCAGGGATAATTGGAGTTTTACGGTTCTTGTCATCTCACGTTGACTTGCTTGAAAAATTATTATCCATTGCTGATCTCGAAGTTAAAGACATGCTTATTAAACTTCAATTTAGAAGTTCAGATTTTAGGATTATGGATATTCAAAGGATCGGAGGAAATAAGCAATTAAACGCCCTTTGTATTTTAAAAGCAAAAGACAATACTAGTTTACTTATTTCTTTGTATTATACCGCGATAATCCTATATTTAAATTATCCAGATTTCGATTCCTATTTTGTTTCTTACGATCACATTAGAAGTCTTGGAGGATATGTTCGATTTAAAAAGAACGAAATTATTAAATTTTTAGAGGATGAATTTTCTGAAAAAGTGCCTCAATTAAGCCAAAAACATGAAATAAACGTGTATGAAATAAAAGAGGAAGTTAAGAGTGAGAGAGAGCACAAATATTTTCAATTTCCACGAATTGAAGGAGAGGGGTGGTATTTAAAATATATTGAAGATATAAGTATTGAATCACATAAAAGAATTAAGGCAATACTCATTGTTCGAGAAGGAAGATTTGATAAGGAAATGGTAAGAGCATTTCTTTTAGAATCTATTGAAAAATTGAAACGAATCTATACTCCGGAGAATCCTAAATTTGTTTGTCCATATGGGGACTCGGAAACTGATGCGATATTTATCCATACCTTCAAAGATTCTCAAGTTAGGGAAACATATAGTCTTTTTAACTCGAACAAAAACTTCTTATGTATAGCTAATTATTATCGGAATGGAACTGTCCCACGATTAGTTCACGGGGGTATTATGGAAAGTCTTTGGAAGGAATATTCTCGAGAATTTATTGACTCAATAGAATTTGGCTGGAATTCGAATTTATAATTTTGGGGAAAACTGTTTGTATCTTGATTGCTCGGACAATAAATCTTCAACTAAGAGAAACTTCATAAATGGAAATTAACTTTTCAAATATACGAACTCACAATGGCAGTAAGAATTCGGGTTTTGAGGAGTTAGTTTGTCAACTAGCTCATTTACAGCGGCCCAATAATGGAAAATTATTTGTAAGGAAGGAAGGTTCGGGCGGAGATGCTGGAGTAGAGTGTTATTGGGTTATAGATGATAATACTGAGATAGGTTGGCAAGTTAAGTACTTTCCCGATGGATTAAATGCTTCTCGCTGGAAACAAATTGAAGAATCTTTTTCAACTGCATTAGAAAAACATCCCAATTTGAATCACTACATTGTCTGTTTACCAATAGATAAAGCGGATAGCAGGAAAATAGGTAAAGGAGGCAAGCTTGTAGTTTCCGTTGAGGATGAATGGAATAAGCGAATTCAAGAGTGGGAAGATCAGGCTAAGAAAATTGGTAGAGAAATAAAATTTTCGTTTTGGGGAAAGCATGAAATTACTACTTTTCTTACAATTGATGATCCCCTTTACTCCGGTAGAGCTTTGTACTGGTTTAATGAACCATTTCTCGGGTCGGAAATATTTAGGAACATCGCAAAAAGATCAAAAGATAGTTTAGGAGAAAGGTATAGCCCGGAATTTCATGTTGATTTACCGATTGTAAGAAGTTTTGACGGACTATCTTTGAATTCCTCCTGGTGGGAACTTCTTAGAGAAAAAAAATCGGCATTAAGAAAAATTGCCTTGGAAGTTATTTCTTTTTTAAAAAAAGAAAGTGAAAATGGAAATACTTCCTTAGAGAGCGAAAAAGTAGAAATACTAAGTAAGCTATTTAAATTAATCAACGATGAGTTTGAAGCTGGAATTAAGTATAAAGATTTTCACAAGCGAATATCGGAAATTACCTCTTCGATTGAGAAATTTTCTAAGTTTTATACTAATTTCTATCAAACTGCATATAACGCAATTGATTGGTCTCAAAAGAAAGAAATTTCTAAATCCAGTTTTTTCAAATTAGAAAGCGAAATAAATGATCTAGAATATTTCGTTAATCAAAAAACAAATCTATCTCGGGCAAAATCAGCTCTCCTTCATGGTGAAGCAGGTATAGGTAAATCGCATTTTTTATGTGATTTAAGCCTAAGTAGAATCAATGAAAATTTACCCACAATTTTTTTATTAGGAGCACAATATTGCGGAGGAAATCCGAATGATTTTATAAAAGAATCATTAGACTTGCAAAGCTATAGAACCTCACAGGTTTTAGGAGCTATTGATGCAGCAGGTGAAGCATCGAGAACAAGGGCACTTATTGTTATTGATGCTATCAATGAGGGAAACTATCGAAATGATTGGCATGATCGAATAACTGGATTCTTATCTGATTTATCAGAATTTTCAAATATTGCTATTCTATTCAGTTGCCGTAGTACATATCTAGACTACATTCTTCCGGAAAGTGCAACCGAAAATCAACTACCTCGTTTAGAACATAATGGTTTTAGAGGACATGAACATCGGGCTGCAGAAATATTTCTTTCCCAACAAGGAATATCTAAACCAAGTGCTCCAATTCTTGCCCCAGAATTTACTAATCCGCTATTTTTAAAAACATGTTGCCGGGCTATCAAACAAAATGGGCAAAACTCATTTCCGAAAGGTTTGAATTCGATTACTTCATTATTTGATTATTATGTTGAAAGCATCGAGAAGATTGTAGCAAGGAAGAAGAAATTCAATTTTCAAGAAAAGATCGTTAGGTCGACTCTTATTGAAATTTCTTCCAAATTATTGCCAGATAATCTGGAAGGGCTGCCAGTGCAAGAGGCGAGGAAATTAGTAAATGGTTACGATCCTTACCAGAACTCTGGTGAAACTCTATTTGAAATCTTGCTTGATGAAGGCATTTTATCTGAAGACGTTTCTCATAAAAAAGAGAAGTGGGGAGAACTAATTATAAGGTTTACTTACGAACGATTTAGCGATTATTTTATTGCTCAACAACTATTGGACAAAGTAGTAGATATTGAATTAGCTTTTTCCGACAAAGGCTCTATATACGAGCTTCTTAAAGAAAATGGCTATTATTCATTTGCAGGAATATTTGAGGCATTGGCAATTATTATTGCTGAGAAATTTAATAGAGAGTTAGAAGACTTACTTCCTCATGATATTGAAGTTGCTAGATGGCAACTTGATGAGACATTCCAGAATACCGTTTTATGGCGAAGCCCAAGCTCATTTACTGAAAGAACTTTTGAGATATTAAATAATTTAGATTATCATTTATCCATTGATCCTGCTTTGGATATTTTGTTGAAATTGTCAACCGAACCGAATCATCCATGGAATGCGGAATTGCTTCATCGGAATCTCATTGACAAAGAAATCGCTGAAAGGGATCAATTTTGGTCTATTCATATAGCATATGGCGATAGCTCAGAAGAGGATAACGATTATGAATCAATCATTCGAACAATTATTGAATGGTCTTTCTCCGGCGAAATAAATTCGGCTGAAGAAGAAAGGGTTAGGCTTTGTTCTGTTATCCTTATTTGGTTTTTAACTACTCCGAACAGAAAAATTAGAGATCGATCTACAAAATCCTTAGTCAGAATACTAGCCTTTTTTCCAAAACTTGTTGTAGATTTATTAGAAAAGTTTTCAAGTATAAATGATACATACTTGTCTGAGAGACTTTATGCAATTGCCTATGGTGTCGTTTGCAATATCAATAATGAAGATGTTATAAGAAATATATCAGATTGCACATATTCTTTGATCTTTAAAGAAGGTGAAACAATACCACATTTATTACTTAGAGATTATGCTCGTGGAATTTTAGAGAGAGCATTAAGTTTGGGAATACTCTCATCAGAAATTAATCCCGAAAAGTTTAGACCACCGTATAAAATCAGCTCCCAATTTCAAATTCCTACAATCGATGATATAAACAAAATAGAGGGGGATGAGTTTTCATCTCGAATTAAAAGTTCCTTAATGGGATTTCCTGGCGATTTTGGAAACTATACATTGGGTTGCGTTCATAGTTGGTCTTCCACACCGTTATTTAATTCAACTACCGAGAATGGCCTTACATTAAAGAAACGTTTTGCAAATGAGACGCTAACAGGAAATCTGAAAAAAGAATATTTAAGAAAAATAGAGTCTGAAAAAAGAGAAAATACTCCAATTACGAAAGACAAACTATTAGAATTTATTAGCTGGGACGATGAAGAATACAAACGTATTTTTGAGGTTAGTCGAAAGGAACAGGAAGACTTTGATAAGAGAGTGAATGAACGGTTAAATGTAGAGCAAAAAGAATATTATCTCTGGATTTCTGGGTTAAGTGACGATAGGCCAGCAGCTTTTAGTAAAAAATTGGCACAAAGATGGATTTGTAAACGAGCTCATGAATTCGGTTGGAGCGAAGAGCTGTTTGCTGATTTTGAAAGAAATTGTTCATTCGGTAGAGGTGGCGGGCCTAGCGGTGGAGCTATGGAACGTGTCGGGAAAAAATATCAATGGATGGCATTCCATGAGTTTTTAGCGAGACTTTCAGATAATTATCATTGGATTAATCGGGGCTACGTGGATATTACTGATGATGATATCTATGAAGGCCCCTGGCAAATTTTCAAACGAGATATTGATCCAACTTTATGGGCAAGGCAGAGTGGTGAATATAAAACATTTCACAATGAGCAGTGTACTTGGTGGCAACCTTATAAATTTCCATTTCCAAAAGAAAATAACCACGCGAGTAAAACAAACTTCTTATGGGATGAAGATGTTATACCTGATTTCTCTGATTTGCTTCAAAGAAGGATGCCTTCCGATAATTCTAGTTGGTTGGTTTTGCATGGGTTTTGGTCTGAAAATAAGAAATATATTGATATCGAATCTGAGAGCCCAGAACTTGATGGGTGGTTCAGGATTAACTCTGTTTTGATCCGCAAAGGAGATTACGACTCATTAGTTAAAGGCGTTGAGGAAAAAACACTTTGTGATCCTCATATCGTAAGCGTTCATTCAACTCAACATCAAGGTTTCTTCGGAGAATACCCGTGGCATCCAATATATCGCCATATATATGATTGGATAGAGCCGGAAGAGAGCGATAGTGATAAGATTGCCGTTAAACACTTTATCCCTTATTCCACATATGAATGGGAAGCTGGCAATCATGACTATTCTCTCAATCATTCACTTCAAATTCAATTACCAGCTAAGGAGATAATTCAGGGAATGGGCTTAACTAGAACTTTAGGCAAGCTTGGGACCTGGGAACAAAAAGGGAAACTTGTTTTTATTGATCCGAGTATAGAAGAATATGGCCCTTCATATGCATTAATGCAAACTGATACATTACAGAAATGGCTTGAAGAAAATGGTTTTGAAATTGTCTGGCTAATCGGGGGAGAAAAACTAATGTTTCTTTCTGGTCCAGGGCGATTTTTTGGTCGTTTAATTTACAGCGGTGTATTCAAAATTGAAGATGGAAAACCTATCGGAAAAATATGGTGTGATAGGGAAGAACCAATAAAATGAAGAACTAAATTTATTTATTTTAAAAATCAAATAAATCCTTAGGCTTCACTTTCAATCTTTTAGAAATCCGAAACAAAGTATTCACATTCGGATTAGTCCGGCCATTCTCTATTTCTTGAATCGTTCTGAAATGAACAGCGAAATCTCCTTCATCCATATCTTCCTGAGTTAATCCGGCAGCAAGTCTATGTTTCTTTATTTTTAAATGCGAATTGATTTTCCCTCAGAGTCTATGCAGTTGACTTTGGGTTTTATTAAGGCTAAAGCTTGGAAGAGCTAATTTCAGAACGGAATTTAAAAAACTTCGTTGACTGCGTCCTACGAAGAATTTAATTTCCGCCAGACCAAAGAGCATTTTTCTCGTATTAGAGGCTGAATGGATAATAAAAAATTTATTAAAGAACTCATGAGATATGGAACTGAAAAATACGGCTTACTTTACGACCGTTGGGTAATCTTTGGGGTAAGAGGTATTGACTTCTTAAAAGAAATACTTGTAAATAACGATGCGATCAATGAATATAATGATGCTATTTTTTTGGTTAAAAATCCGAACAACGGTGTATTGGAATATAAGACGTATTCAGCCACAATTGATCCAGGACGTTATTGGCTGGTAAATCCAATGAATCCTAGCGGTACGGCAAGGATAGTTGAAGGAATCTATAAATATAAATTAGGTATGCATCGCGGACATAAGGCCTTAAATCAATATGCTAAAGTTACCGTTAACCGATACGCAATTCATCAAGGCTCAGAGCCCTGGTTTCGATGGAAAGACGAAACTCCAGCGGTCACGCAAACCGATTTTTTTGCGATCGATATTCACGCGAAAGGTAGCTCTTCTAAATTTGTAGAAATGGCAAGTGCTGGTTGCACGGTAATAAATTCTACTTGGACAGATACTGGGTGGAGGGATTTTTATTCCACCGTAGAGGCAGCTTTGTCTTTGAGGCAATACATTTGTTATTGTGTTTTGGACCAAAGTTCCGCGATTTCTATTTTGAATTCTGAAAAAATTCGAACAGAAAAAGAGACCTTCGTAATGAGACAGGAAGTAAATTCCGGACAGAAGAAGTCTTTTTTCTTCTTTTTAAAAAATATTTTTTCATTTCTGAGATAAGCAAGACGTAATTTCTGTATAGCCTGCTTTTAATTTCGAGTTCGAGATTACTTAACGTTAATTATTAAGTAATCTCAAATATTGATTTCCTTTCTTTTTCCCCAAATTGGATAAGATTTTGTTTTTTTTTGAAAAAAATATTATTTGGACCTTTTTTTACTTGAAAGGTGTCTTACGTTTTAATATTTCTCGTTATCTTTATAAAATGAAATAAATTTGTGTAAATTATATTTATTATAGATATTATGCGTCTTTTTGGCTTATTTCGTTTTATTTTAACGTTTAGGAATTTTGTGCATTGGCTTTTTTATATTTTTGCGATGGATTGAGCTTTTAATGATTCCAGCTACAGTGATGACTGCGCTTATTACAAAAATCCAAAATGATACTTCGGTTGTTCTGATTAAATATGATCAAAATCAAGCGACTTACCCATTTGGAACGTATCGGTCTTCTTCCTGTTCTGTAGAATCCGCCTATAAGAGTATCCGATCCAGCGCAGAGAAGGCGGATGATCCAACAACCATAGTACAGACGCGGTTCGAGAAATACCAAGATACATATTCATTCAATTTTTTTGATACACAAAGTCTGGAAAATGCAAGGTCGATTGCGATGAATGTTTTTTACTGGTTCGATTTTCCAGACAATCGGTCTTTTTGTAAAGAACTCTTCCTTATTCCCAGACTTACTGCCACAGTTATTCAAGATCGTAGCACATATAAAGACTCCGCTTGGCTTTACCAAGTTGGTTTCGACATGAGGTTGGATTACACCAATGAAGTGATTTTGGAAATCGAAAAAATTTCCAAAATCCAAATCGAAGAAAATTTCGGAAATCATACTGAAAATCTAGAAGTAGAGGTTTAACAAATGGCATTTATTAATGATATCGTAATAGATATCACTCGGGGAACCCAAGGGTTAACACAAAAGTCCTTTCGTCCGTTGATTTTAAAAGCGGGCGATAGTTCTGCGACTGCTTTAACTAAACATATCGTTTCAGATATCACTGACGTTGTTTCGGCAGGATTCGCTTCGGGAGACGATGTGTATAAGATGGCTGCGGCTATGCTCGCGCAATCTCCGAAGCCGCAAGATATTATGATTGCGGTTTCTCCTGATGCGATCGCCGATGCGTTAGACGACCTTAGGGAATTGGATGATAATTTTTATTCGGTTTGTATTACATCAAGAACCACTGCAGATTTGAATGTGGCTGGAACTTGGGCTAATTCTAATAAAAAATTCTTCTTCGGCTGTTCTTCCGATCCAGGCGCCCTCACTGGCAGGAATGTGGATCGGGAAGCCTATTTGATCCATAATAATAGCCCCGCCGATTTTCCTGAATGTGCATGGGTGGGGCAAAATTTACCTAAACAGCCGGGATCCGTAACTTTCAAGTGGAAACGATTAAACGGACAAAATGCATCCACGTTCACGAAGACACAATTGACAACGATTAGGACAAGTCAGGGGCAAGCATTGCAGGAAATGTCTGGAGCAATTTACGTAAATGAAGGAACAAGCACTTCCGGAGAGTTTATTGATATAGTCGTCGGACAGGATTGGGTCGAGGATCAATTGCAAAGCGAATTACTTTCCTTATTCTTAAATAATGAAAAGATTGCCATGGATGATTCTGGAATCGCGCAAGTAGAGGGTGTTGTGCGTAATGTATTAAAGAGAGCAGGGGATGCCGGTATTGTCGCTAAAGCGACTTCCGAAGATGATCTAAAGTTATCGGATGATAAGATTTACATGAGCCAAGTTTTTGTTCCAAGGAGAGCTGACCTTTCAGTTACTGATCGTGCCAATCGAGAATTGAAGGGGATTACGTTTATATATTATCTTGCCGGGGCTATCCATAAAGTGAACGTGAATGGCTTAATTACTGTTTAAGGAGTTTTAATAATGGCTACGAAATTTTTAGGAACATACGATCCAAATGCAGTTACTCTTTCTATTTCTGGAAGGTTAGTTTCGGGTTTTTTTGACGGAACTTTTATCTCTGTTAAGAGAAGTGATAGTGAGAATTATAAAACGCATGTTGGAGCAAGAGGGGAAGTTTCTCGAACTAAGAATAATGATACTTCTGGGCAGATCACTTTTACTTTAAAGGGAACAGCTCCGGATAACGCATTTTTGGATTTGGTAAAACAGCTGCCGAATACATTTCCAGTTATGGTGAAGAATAATTCGGATGGAAAATTTGTAGCAGTAGCAAGCCAGGCTTGGGTGATGACCGATCCGGATAAGGAGTTCGGTGTGGAAGAGTCAGGTGTCGAATGGGTTCTTATGTGCGCTGATTTGAATAAATCGCATCTATCGTAAAAAAAAACATTTCGATTGTTTCGGTTTCATTTTCGAATTTCGAAACGTGCGAAAAATCTATATATAAAAGTAAGGAATTATAATATGTCGGCCTATCAAGAAACGATTTTCGTTAATGGAAAAGAGTATATTCTCCAGCATCCTGGATCGAAGGAATGGATAAAACTTAAATCTAAAATGTTCAAAATTGCGGATGGGAATATGGATCTTTCTGTTATCCTTGAATATTGTTTCGATCACGTTGTTTTTCCTGGAAAAGGAGCTGCCAAATTGTCGATCGACGGGCCTCTTGCTCCTGATGGCAGACCGACAATTTTACAGCAAGCCGAATTAAAATCCTGGATCAGGGAACTTGAGGAGGTGTGGGAGATTATTCTTCCCCGATTTCTTAGAGGGGAGTTGGAGCCCGGATTTTCCTGGCCAGAAAATGGATCTCGCAACGGTAAAGTGGCTCTTGCAAATCAATCGTCTAGAGGAAATTCGGCTTAAGCAGGAGTTGGATGAAGAGATTGCAATTTGGAGACCGGTAGTAAACGGAATTCTTACGTATACGGAAGCCTGTGCGATGCATCCGAAAGAATTAGCAAAAGCGAATATTCTAGTAGATCGAATGATTAAAGAGCAAAAGCAAGCTTCGAATAAATCTCGGGGAAAATGATCGGATGGCGGAAGAGATCCAAATTAATTACGAGTTTGTCTACCTGAGCAAGGGATTTAAAGAATTTGTCCGCTTGAATACTACTTTTAAAAAAACTTCTATAGAATTAAAACAGTTGGGAGAAACTGCGAAGGCATCTTCAAAAAGTTTTAAGGATTTATCAGAGCAATATAAGAATATTGGAAAATTTGCTTCTGGCGTTGCAAATGCCTTTTCTTCGTTGATTGGAACATCCGATGCGAACAATCAATTGGAAAAGCAAAGGCTTTTATTAAAACATTTGGCCGGAAGTGGTTACGGAGAACTCCAGAAAGCGATTCGAAAAACCGTATCATTGTCGAAGAATACGTCATCAGAAAAATCCCTTTTAGAAGCTAGCAAGGCAGCTTTAGAAAATAAAGTATCCATCGATTTTGTAAATCAATCCCTTGAAACTTTTCAAAAGATTTCCGTTGTAACGGGTCAGAGTCTAACGGATCTCTACAAACTTCCAGAAAGTGAAAGAAATAAACTTCTGGCTCAATATACGCAAGATCAAGCAAGTGCAATGAAGCTACAAAGTGAATTTAATCTAGTGATCAATTCGGGAGTATATGTACAAGAGCAGTATGATAATTCACTATTAAAGTTACAGCAAACTTTGAGTAAGGCTTTACTTCCTGCAGTTATTCCTCTAGTGGATGCATTCTCTTCTATTGTGGAATATTTTACGGATGCTACTAATGGCTCAGAACGTTTGCAAGTGGCTTTTATCCTGTTGGAATCATTGGTAACCGGTTTGGCGGTAGCTGCTAGTTATTTCGGTGTCTCCTTATTGCCTCCTGTAATTGTTTCTACTTTAGCGTGGGCCTCTGCGACTTGGGCTGCAATTGCACCATTACTTCCAGCGATTGCAGCAGGGATAGCTTTGGGCTTAGTCATTGCGGGAATTACTTTGGTTATTCGAGATTTATTTTCCTGGTTGGATGGTGGAGAGTCGGTTATTGGAAAATTCTTTATGCCATTTTCCGAATTTAAAGGAAAAGTTTCTAAATGGATCGGTGAAGGGGTGGATTGGATCCGAAATTCATTTAATTCTCTTTTAGGTTTCGCGAAAACCTACGGAAAGTATTTAGTCATGGCCATCTTTCCGGTTTCACTTATCTATTTTTACTTCGAGGATATTAAAAAAGCTTTAAATAGTTTTGTGGATTGGATTGCAAACGCATTTTCTTCCATTAACTGGAGCAATTTATTCCCTAGTTGGGTTTTGGATGCTGCCCATTCTTTATCCAGTTTAGCTGGAGTGGGAGGAGGGGGAAATTCTACCGGCGTGGCTGCTGGAACTGTTAGGATGGATGGTAGTAGAGCTTCTGGTGGGATAGTATCTGCGGGAAAATCATATTTGGTCGGAGAAAGAGGACCTGAGTTATTCACACCTGGTAGTTCCGGTAAAATTATACGCAATGGATCAGGCAGCAGCTCTGTCGTTGTGCAAAGTGTAGTTGGAACTCTAACAGTTAATGTTACCGGCTCTAACGAAGCCGGGGCTGAGATTAAGAAAGCCGTTATGCAGGCGTTGGATGAGCTTTCCGAAGATATTTTACCTGCTAAACTGGGACTAGCGATTACTTGATATGCCTGCTTTAGTCCAAAGAGCTAAAAGTGCCCTATTTGGGGAAAGAGTCCAGGCGTATTTAAGTTCTTCTGGAACGGATTTAACTTTGGATTCAACGATATCTATCACAAAGGACCGATCTGCCAACATAACGAGTCATGCGATCGAAAAAGGGGCCGATATCACTGACCATGTTGCCGACGAACCAATAGGCATTTCTTTAAGTGCTGTTATTTCAGATGCTGATTGGGATCCGTTAGATCCTTTAGCATTTCTTAATAAAACCGTGCGAGAACGTTTGGATCTTTTATATCAGTGGATGGACAATAAGGAGATCGTCACTTTTTATTCTTACGATGAAGACATCGAGAATTTGATCGTCGAATCCGTTTCGGAAGAACAAACGGTAGATCTGGGCAGCGGCCGTAAATTAAGTCTTAAACTTAAAAAAATTAATATAGTCGAAGCGAAGAAAGCGGAAGTAACTTTAAAGTCTCCTGTTCCTAAGACCGGACAGGCTGCGACTGCGACTAAGCAAGTTTCCGGTAATGCCGGCGTCGGAAAGGGTGTTTGTAAAGGATTCTAAGGACGAAGTATGATCGAGGTAGAATATCTTCCTATCACTGCAAGTGAGATACCTATAGAAAAGGATTTCACTATTGGGGCAACATATTCTTTTCGATTTTTACATAATGAGAGATCTGATTTTTATACATGCATTATTCTGAACTCTGATGAAGAAATTTTATTTACGACTAAGATTTGTTATGCGAGAGAGCTTGTTGACGTTGTTGTTGATGGTTTGCAGATTAATCGTCTCATTATTCCTTTGAATCCACAAGAGATAGAGCAGGCTAGAATATTGCAAGGACAAGTAGTAAATAAACTTCTCTTTGGAAGCGATATTCTTTTGATTTTAGGCAGGTTGGTCGAGGTATGAGCAAACTTTTCAATCGAGTCGCAAAGGTAAATATTGGAGGACGGGAATTCTCATATCCTCCATTTTCAATTGAATTTACTCAAGAACAGAAGATTGGAAATTTACAATCTGCAACTTTGAAATTGTACAATCCCGCACCAGAAACTGTCCGAGTCTTTGAAGCCAAGAAAAAGGGAGGAGGTAAGATCTTTCCTAAGGTTACAGTGAGTGCGGGTTATAAAGAGGATTCAGGTACCGTCGTTCTTGGAGAAGCTATAAATTACTCTGTTTCCCAGAGCGGATTGGACCGGGTCCTGGAGGTTCAGATTTCTGACTCTACCACAAAATGGAGCACAGCAATCGTTAATAAAAGTTATAAGAAATCTTCCGCTTCCTCCATCATTAAGGATGCATGTAAAACTGTGGGTATTGACCCGGGAGAGATTGAACTGGGAGAGGATAAAACTTACGAGTCTATGACAATCAGGGGCTTTAATGAATCTATTCGCAAAATAGCTCTTGATACAAAATCGGAATTCTATTTTAGAAACGGTTTATTAACTCTCCAGCCGAAAACATCAAAAAAAAAGAAAGTTACCTTATTGAACTCATCTTCAGGTCTCTTGGATAAACCGGAAAAGACGGCAAAAGGATATAAAATAAAGACTTTGTTTTTATATGCATTGTCAGTGGGGATGATCGTTAAGATCGAATCGAAGGAAGTAAATATAACTGCAAAGATAGTGAAGGGGGTAAAAAACTTCTCCACATTCGGCGACGCTGGATGTGAGTTTGAGGTAATACCTGCATGAGTTTTGCTGAATTATTAGATCGATATACGGATAAAAAAGGACGAGGAATCCAGTTGGGAATGGTCTGCCAAGTGGAATCATTTGATGCCTCTCGTATGAGAGCTGACGTTTTACCGCTTGTGAGGGAAAAAAACGAGTTGGACGAAGTATCGAATTATCCGGTACTTCCTGGAATACCCGTGCATTACGTTCAGATCGGTGAAAATTGTTTTATTAAACCTTTTTACCAAAGAGGTGACCTGGTTTGGGTGGGATTTTCTACATTCGATATTTCTAATAGTCTTGGCGGAGGAGGAAGGAAGCAGGAGGTTCGGCCGGATTCTAAAATTTTCGGTCTGGAAAACGCATGTCTTTTGGGACGTATTGCGGAACAAGGTTGGTCGGAGCCGACGAATCTGATTAAGTTTGAAAATGGAAGATTGGTTTTGAAAGTCGGATCAACGGAACTCTCTTTAAGTGAAGATGGAGTTGAAGTCACCGGTAACTTGAATGCGAGCGGAGAGGTTTCGGGTGACGTAGTATATGAAACCGGTCTATCCGCTTCCGGCTCGGACGATGGAGGTTTATCTATCGGTGAAATCAAGGCCGCCTTTAATAACCACATACACAATACGACTGCGCCAGGTGCGCCGACCGGCACGCCGGTTTCCCAAATTCAGGAGTAGTCTTTTAAATCATGAAAACGTTAAAAGTTATCAATAACGATTTAGTATATATAGAAAGCGAAGGTTCAGCAGACACGAATCCAAATCGGGGTAGACTTGTTATGCTAGAGGGGTTGGATGCACTTCGCCAAATATTAGGAAATCGACTTAGAATGCATTTGGGAGAATGGTATCTTGCTCCCGAAGCTGGCGTGGATTGGTTTGGGCTTGTAGATGAAAAATCTTTCTTTCGTCCTGGCTTCTTAGCAGCGATCAAGAAAGCGATTTTGGGAGAACCGGCTGTAACAAAAATCATATCGTTGGATGCAAGTTTTGATAGAAAAACTCGCACTGTTACCGTTGAGTTTGAAGTTGAAAGTAATCTAGGTATAGTTTCAGGCTCAATATCAAATGGTGATGCGTGATGGCTTTTGGAGTTACACCACAAGGATTCGTTCGTAAATCTTATGCAGATATTCTTCAGTCTTTGGAAGATAGGGCTAAATTAGAGGAGAATTTCGGTCCCGAGATTGATCTTTCACCTTACGGGGAATTAGGGATTATTCTTCAAAACGTTGCGAAAGAATTCGACAATGTTTGGCAAGGATTAGAAGACACTTATTATTCTAAATTTATAAATCAGGCAGAAGGAATACAGTTAGATCGGATCGTTGCTCAAGGCGGTCTTTCTAGAATTCCGGCACAAAGATCAAAGGTAGAGATCAAAGTTACCGGAGCGAGTGGATCCGTTGTGCCGCAGGGATTTCTTGTGCAAACTGCGCAAGGAGTTCAATTCCAAATGATAGAAGACCGCACAATTACTGTTAGCTCAGGTCAGCTGTTTTCTTTTAGCAGTGTTGGGACCGGTACTGAAACGATTGTTCCGGCAAGTAGTATTATAGAAATCGTAGTTCCGATGACCGGAATTGATTCCGTTACAAATCCTTCTCCATCTTCTGGCGGGGCCCCTATCGAGACAGATGCAGAATTAAGGCAAAGATATAAGGATCGTTCAACTTTCGGAGGATCTTCCGTTCCGGCAATCCGAGAGGCGATTCTTCAAGTCCAGTATGTTTCTGCGGTAACTGTTTATGAAAACGTAATGAATGCAGTAGATTCTTCCGGGAGACCTCCTCATTCTATCGAGATCGTAGTCGCTGGGACACCTTCAGGTTCTACAAGCGAAGATGAATACGAGGGGAATATTGCAAACGCAATTTTTTATTCCAAGCCGGCTGGAATACAGGCTTTCGCCCAAAACGGTGTTAGCAAAAGGACCAAGGACGTTTTAGATGCCAATGGTCAAACCCACACCATGACATGGTCGGTGCCTATTGCGGTAGACATTTATGTAAAAGTGCAGATTATTAAAAATGCAGAATGGACGACTTCAAACGAACAATTGATCCAAACCAGGGTTATTCAGACTATCGGCGGTGTGGATACTGTCGGAATTGAAACTACAGAGTATCCTGGACTCGATGTAGGAGCTGACGTTGTAGGTTGGGAAATTATTGCGAATTTGGATGGAATTAAAGGAATCGACGAAGTAGTGGTCTACTTAAGTAAAACTGTAAATCCGACTTCGACTGCAAAAATTCCGATAGGTGCATCCGAATATGCCCAGACATTCAATAGTAATATCCAAGTGGTCGCAACATGAGTGCTATCGACTTACTTCAAAAATTTCCAGAATCCATTTTAAGCAGAGAAGCAAAATGGTTGGGAAAACTTTGGAAAATCATTTCTGCTGAATTTGATGAAGTTGAAGTTCAATTGCAGCTTCTAAAAGATATTGAATATATATACGCGGCGACCGGTTTAAACTTGGATCGCATAGGTGAATTGGTAAATCAGTCTAGATCTTCCGGACAAGCCGATGAAATATACCGCTTATTCATTTTAGTTGCAATGGCTAAACGATTAGCGAAAGGGACCGTCCCGGAGATCATCGAAATTGGTAATACCGTAGCCG
Organism: Leptospira saintgironsiae; assembly: GCF_002811765.1. NCBI lineage: Bacteria > Pseudomonadati > Spirochaetota > Leptospiria > Leptospirales > Leptospiraceae > Leptospira > Leptospira saintgironsiae. The sequence goes on from NZ_NPDR01000003.1 coordinate 21,925, forward strand.
GTTTAGAAAATGGAGGCGTTTTTATTCCGGATGGGAATGTTGAGTCCGAGCCTGCTACTTTTACGATCGAGATCCAAGGTGATATAGATAATTTTAATGTTCCTACGTTACTGGCAGGTGCGATCGATTCCATTCGTCCAGCAGGAGTATATGCGAAGGTTACAATTCGATTCGTATTTACTGAAACTTCCGGAGAATTATTCACTAAACGTTGTGCTATATTTGATTCTACTGGAACTTTCGATGGACTAACATTACTCAATCCTCAGGCGAATTATTCCATTGATCAAGCTGCGATCGGGGTGGGCGGAGAAGTTCAACCACCTCCTGTTTCGGGAGAATTATCCGACGAGGTTTTACGAAAAACGGTCAGCATCGTACCACTCCCAGATGGAACAAGAGAATATACTCTTCGGGTCGCTTACGATGAAGCGAATGGAGAAGAATTAAGCGAGATCGTTTTTCTTTCTGGCTCTCGTTCGGTTTTTCGGGATTTTTTTCCGGATAAAACTAAGAACTCTACTCTAGTTTACGATTTTAAATTTAAGGAAGCAGTGATTTAATATGGCAAGCTTTAATCAAACACCGGCTACAAATTTCAATCGGTCCACTCCAAATGATGGGAACCTATTGGGATCAGAGTATGCACGATTATACGAAAATGATGCGATTTTGAAGGCTGAGATCGATACCCTTTCGGCTGGTTTACAAACCTTAGAAACTAACGTATCGAATCTGAATAGTACGTTAACAGCCGCTATTGCTGCCAAGGTCTCAGATGTGCCAAATTGGGCTGCTCCTTCTACTTCTGTGGCACCTTCTCAAAAAGCAACTAATAACAGAATCAGAAGATTTGTGCAAATGTTCTCGGGTTGGTTTGTAGACACTTGGATTACTCGTACAAGTGCTGCGGATAATGGTTGGTATGGAGTCTGTTGGTCTCCACAGTTAAAGCTCTTCGTTGCAGTATCACAAGGTGGAACAACTAACCGGGTTATGACGTCACCGGATGGCATTACTTGGACGATACGAACAACACCTAATCAAACGTTCAATTCTGTCTGTTGGTCGCCAGAGTTAAACCTCTTCGTTGCAGTTGCTCAATCTGGAACAGGTAACCGTGTAATGATTTCCGCAGACGGTATTGCTTGGGCTTCGCAGACGAGTGCGGCTGATAATAGCTGGACTTCTGTCTGTTGGTCTCCACAGTTAAATCTATTCGTTGCAATATCTTATTCTGGATCTGGAAATCGAGTAATGACATCACCGAATGGAACGGCATGGACTATCCGAACCAGTGCTGCGGATAATAACTGGCGTTCTGTTTGTTGGTCTCCGCAGTTAAACCTATTCGTCGCAGTCGCGGATTCTGGATCTGGAAATCGCGTAATGACGTCTACGGATGGCATTACCTGGGTAACTCGAACAAGTGCCGCAGATAATAGTTGGTTTGGGGTTTGTTGGTCTCCAGAATTGAATCTATTCGTTGCAGTGGCGCAGTCAGGAACGGGTAACCGTGTAATGACGTCCGCGGATGGCATTACCTGGGTAACTCGAACAAGTGCCGCTGATAATGGTTGGTATGCTGTTTGCTGGTCTCCTGAATTGGGGATCTTCGTTGCTGTCGCTGGAACTGGGGGGGCAAATCGCGTCATGACCTCTTTAGATGGAATCACTTGGACTTACCGAAACGCTGCTGTGGCGGCTAATGTATGGTCAAACGTTTGTTGGTCTCCTGAATTGGGTACTTTTGTTGCTGTATCTTCTACTGGTACTGGAAATCAAGTTATGACGACAGGAATGCTTGGGAAAGGTTATTATCCATGACCCCAAGGATGAAATTCGCGTACAAAGAACGGTGTAAACTTTATTCCGATGTTGTTATCATTGCAGATCCGGATCGCTGGGATAGATTTAAGACAGGAGGGGCGGAAACACTAATATCGCAGGAAGAATATCAAATCCGCATGTCTCAATCAACTATTTTAAGAGGAAAACGCTTTGATGAACTTTCTCGCTAAGGATGACCAAAAATATCAAGTTAAACATATCAAAACTAGTCGTCATTACTACGTAGTCAGGCATTGTATGAATTGTACAAATGCACAAAATATGATTATCTATAGAACAACTCCCTATGATACAAATCTTTATGTTCGGTATGAAGAAGAGTTCTGGAAAAAGTTTGAAAAAACCTCTTGATTTCGCTTAACTTTTCATTTAACTGCAGATTGCCATTTTTATGTATTATGCACGGATAATATGAATTATTGTCTTCGACTCTGATTATGAGCTTGGATAGTAGTAATTAACCTACAATCTCCCTCCCTGATCCCATAAGATCAGGGAAGCGATGATTAATACAAGATAACCAAAACCACTTTTCAAATATCTTTCGTACATTCCGGATGAGAGTTTTCGTCCTAAAAACATTCCTGCAATTCCTAAGACGCTAATAGTTAGAAGTAATGGACAACTTTCGTTTTGCGCAGATGTAAAACTGATTGCAAATCCGAAAAGTGAATTTGCAGCAATAATAGCAAGTGATGTGCCTACGGCTTTTCTTATAGGAAAATTTAGCAGAATTACGAGAGAAGGAATGATAAGAAATCCTCCTCTTGCTCCTACAAATCCTGTGATTATACTGACTGTAAATCCTTTGAAGCCAATATTTAAAAAGTTAGACGATATCGAATTAGGTTTAAGGGATTCTTCAGCGAATGAATTTCCTGAGCGGATCATGGTCCAAGAACTAAAAACCATTATGATCGAGAAAACGATCATCACAAATATAGATTTTGTTAGTGTGATCCCGAAGTTAGAAATTAAGATATTCGGAAGAGAGGGTAGAAGGAAATATCTCGCAATAGAAATGCCTGCAAAGCTTGGAATTGCGAAATATATCCGACTTTTATGTTTGTATCTCCCTTTTGGGCTTGGATTACTGCTCCGACTAACGCTGCCATTCCAACCACAAAGAGTGAGTTTGTTGTGGCGAAAATTGCCTCTTGTCCGAAGAAATAGAAAAGAATGGGAACTGTGAGAATGGAACCTCCGGCGCCGATCAGGCCTAGCAAGGTTCCCATCATAAAGGAAAAGATATAACCTAAGATCGGCATATTTGTTTATTCTAATTTACTTTTTAGATTCGTTTTCTTATCTATAAATGCGAATAGTAACATTCCTAAGATTATACTGCCAAAAACGATAAGTGGCCTTGTTTCAAAACTTGTAAGAGTAGTGACTGAGACTGTAGGACAATAACCACCAAGACCCCATCCGATCCCAAAAATCAAACTTCCTATGATCAAAGCGGGAGTAATTTCTTGCTGAGTTGGAATAAACCAATCCTTTGAGAACATCGGGGTTTTTCTTTTTCGTATCAATTTGTATGTGATGAAATGAATTCCGACTGCTCCGGCCATTGTGAATAGAAGGGTAGGATTCCATTTTCCGAATACATCTAAAAATCCTATGATGTTCGCTGGTTGTAAAATTCCGGACAGACCTAAGCCGATTGCGAATAATAAACCTACGATCAGCGCTCCAATATTATATTTCATGTAAGTAGTCCTGTTTTTCTAAGTAAGACGACTGCTGCCATTCCTGCAGTCATAAATACGATTGTGGCAATTAAGCTTAGGAGGTTTTGAAAATTTTGGAGCTGTTATCATTTGGGCGATTCTTTGTCCGCTCGGAGCCCTTTCTTTCCCACCAATCCTCACAAGCGCTGCTTGCGGTGCACGAGTAGAAGACGGCGCTAACACATCGAGTCCCAAGACTCGTGCATTCTTAATAAAAGAGAACTCATTCAAATAGAGAGTAGAGTTTTGCGGACGAATATATCCGTAAGATACGAAGAGAATATGACCAGAAAGCAAGCTTCGATGAAGCTGGTCGAAACGGAAGCTCAGTCTAATACCCATTTTGTTTTAAATGCCTTTTATTGGGTGAGCGACTCCCGCATCCATACGCAACTCTCGAAGCGATTGTTTAAAATTATAACAAGTGACTACACATAAAGTTAATGTGCGTATCAATGTTGTCTTTAAACACAGCACCTGTATACGGCGCAAAGTGGTTGCAATTCATAATGACGATTTTACAATCATGAATTTTTTCTGCTACTTTTTGTATCGCTTCTAATGGAATCAACGAATCATGTTTTGCAGCCATTATCAATACAGGCGATTCGATTTTTTTCGCGCCAGCTCCAGGATTATAGGTTGCCATTTTTAGAAATCCTCGGGAGGTCATTTTATTTTCCCAAATAGGATCCCCTCCCACTAAAGACATGAATCCGTCATAAGATTCATCTGTATTCATCGCAGCAAATTGCCCAGGATGACCAATAACCTTTGAATAATGAGGTCCTAAGCCAAGATACGAACGTATTTGATCGTATATTCCAAATACAGTAGATTTAAATATATCTGTAAAGCGTTTCATTTTTAATGAACTGAAAGCGCTCACGAACGGGACTTGAGCGATTACGGCAACAATATTACTATCTCTTGATGCAGTAGAAAGGACGTGTCCGCCAGAAAATGAAGATCCCCATAAAGCAATTTTTTTTGTATTAACCCCGTTCAGGTTCCTAACGTGAGCGATAGCGGCATTCCGGTCTTCCAAATGTTTGTATGGGTCAACATTCTGACGAGGCAAGCCGTCACTTTTTCCGAAACTGCGGTAATCAAAAAGAAATACGGCAATATTTTTTTCTACGAATCGTTTTGCATATGGTAGCAATCCAAAATTCTTTTGAGCAGCTAATCCATGTGCCATTATAATAACTGGCGGATTTTTTACTCCCTCTGGGAATAAAAGATCTCCGTCGCAACGAATTCCTTTGCTCAAAAAGTCCGATTTAAGAATTTTCATTTTTTCTCCTTACAATTCTTCGAATTTCTTTAAAGGCCAGCTGTCTTTTTCATTACTTTTCTAATAATAGATCGCGGCATGAATTGTCCTACTGGTTGAATTAAATTATAGGGGAAAAACTCTACAAGCCAGTGGACTTTTTTTTTGCGTGCAGCTTTCCAAATAACTTTCACAACATCTTGAACGGTAAGTTTAATTCCTACTTTTTTAGAAACTGAAGAAGCACAGTTTTTCATCATTGGAGTATCAACGAAGTTGGGCATTATATCGCAAACATGAATATCGTGAGTTTCCCATTCCAAATTCAATGCTTCAGTGAATCCTTTTACGAAAAATTTACTTCCGGAATACGTTGCCTCGAATGGAACACCATAGTGAGAAGCGGCAGAGCACATATTGATTACTTTAGAACTTTTTGTTTTTTGAAGAAAAGGAAACGCATGATAGCTACAATTAAGTATTCCTTTGACGTTAACATCAATGGTTTTTAATTGTTTCTCAAGAGGTATTGTTTCGAACGAATCCATCCAGGCAACTCCAGCATTGTTGAAGAGTATGTTTAATTTACTCCCGGAAGCCATACAAAATTTACTGATATTCGTCGAAACTGAATTTGAATCGGTAACATCCATAGTCGAAATAAATATATTATTACCGTTGATTTCTTTTTCAAGATCTTCGAGTCCTTCTCTGTCGATATCGGCTGCACCAACGAACCATCCTTTAGAAGCAAAGTATAAGGCGGTCGCTCTTCCGATTCCTTTGGAAGCGCCTGTAATAAAAATGTTTTTTCTCATCTTCTCAGTTGATACATTATTTTGATTTTCAATAAACGAAAAAAAGGATATACGTATTCTTGTAAAAGGACAGATTGATTGTTAAAAGAGGACATGCTTAAATCGTATGAAAACGTTGTTTACGAGCAGCAGATATTTGCCGCACTATAGAACCATAAATACGATCGCTCATATAACAAAATTTATGAAGCAGCTTGATATCCCTATTGTTCAGGTACTTGAAGGTAGTGGCATTGAGCAAAGAGATCTTCGTGATCCAGATAGACGCATAAGAACAGAACAGGAGTTAAAGATATTAAGTAATATTCGTAATTTGTCAAGTGAGCCGGAAATTGGATTGAGGATAGGGCAAGAATATCATATTGGTGTACATGGAAATCTTGGAATAGCTGTAATGTTTTCTGACACTCTTGTCGAGGCCATCGCGCTGTGCTTACAATATGCAGAACTTACTTTAACTTATTTTCAATACGAATTGACAGTAAATAAAAATCTTGCATATCTAAAGATGACAGAAGCTATCAAATTGGATGGACTGAGGCAGATGATTTGTGAAAGGGAATTTGCTTCTGTATACAGAATGATAAATGATGTTTATGGAAAACCTCTCACTTTAAATAAAGTTTGTATAGCCTATCGTAAACCCGCATATTCATCTTTATATTCTAATTACTTCAAGTGTCCAATTGAATTTAATTCGAAGAGCCATATGTTTGTTTTTGATTCCAAGTACTTAAGTATGCAATTGCCCAAAGCGAATCCTTTGATGCGAGAGAAATATCAGGAGGAATGCCGTAAATTATATACTAGGCTCAAAGATTTTGGGACAGTTGCTGAAAAAGTGTATAATGAGTTGGAATTTTATGAACTAAGCAAGGTTACTATGAGAGTAATAGCAGATAATATGCATATTTCTACGCGCACCCTGCGGCGTAATCTTGCTTGCGAAGGCACATCGTTTCAATCAATTCTTTTGGATGTTCTTAAAAAAAAGGCGATTAATTATTTAATCCAAACTGATATTCCTATCGATCAGATTGCTGAAAATCTAGGATATAGTAATAGACCAAACTTTTATCATGCCTTCAAAAAGTGGACGGGAGCTTCTCCAGCTGAATTTCGCAACCGTAATATTATTTCTTAGATTCCATTGCCTTGATTGTGTATTAAAAGCCGAACAATATCGGAGGGACAACTCTATCATAGATCCTTACTTCGTCTATGGTTACTTCTTGGGATCCACCGCCTAATGTACCGTATCCTAGAGTAATGGGAGTGCCTGATGTCCAAGGGGTCATATTCGGATTGTATACTTTAGAGTCTACAAGATCGTTTCCGACGTATAGGTTGGCCCTATTATTTGGAAGATCCCATGTGAGAGTTACATTATACCATAGATCTTCTTGGTAAGCTCTGCAAGGGCTGAGATTGCTGACAACACCTGTACCTACGTTCGTACTATAGACTCTGATTTGTAAACATGATGAGTTATCCATTAGCTGGAATCCTAAGCCATCTCCTGCACCAAAAATAACTCCCGGTGAGGGTTTGAATTTTCCTTTTACCCAGGCGCTGAAAGTAAAAGACGCAGTCCCAGTTAAGATAGGTTCTCCTGCAGGATCGGAATTATGCCATGAATCTATACCGTCATACGAGTATGCGCCGTTTGGTAAATTGTTGTGGTCAATAGTAAGAATGGGTCCTACAGTTCCAAATGCAGTTAGATGTAATGTCCCGACTCTATCGTTTGCGTCCCCATCTAAGGGCCAATAATGGATTAAGCCAACATTCATAGCGCCTACGATTGATTTCGCAATACTCTCCTGGCGATTATCTTCGTTTGTTGACTGAAGTGCATTCAAAAAGAGAACCGTCCCGCAATTTTGAGTGCTTAGGATTACGAGCAATAATAAGAGAAGTGGATAAGAGCGGACGTTAGGCATGATCATATTCCAAATTCTGACCAATAGTCATAGGAATACAAATGCAACGCAATCAATATAGAAAAGGAAACAGTATATGTATTTGTAATATGAATGAATTATTAGAATATATACTTGAACATCCCCAATAGAATTTGTGATATTAAATAGGTAATTACAGTTTTTGGCTCTGAGCCCATAAGATCAGGGAAGCTATGACCAATGTAAAATAACCAAAACCAAGCAGGTAGTGTTGGAATTTTAATACCTGCTACTTTTTGAGAGTAATTGTTGATCTATGATAAAAATATTCTGAATCGTTTTATCTTTCTTTTTTATAAAAGAAAGATTTTGCGAATTCCGCAGAGCCTATATAGAGAACTATTATTCCGAGTAAGTAACCATAGAAAATCAATGGTAAATGACCAAAGCCGAATGTTTTTGCTAAAGGAAGATAGGGGATTGCAAATACGAAACCAATGCAGGCTAAGGTAGCACCTAAAAGTAATTTTCCTGTTTTACTTCGGTAAAATACGTTTTTAGTACGGATCACGAGTACGATCAGACTTGCAGAAACCACCGATTCTATAAACCATCCGGTTTGGAATTGGGTCTCGTTCGCCCCGAGTCCGAATAATAATAAGCCGAATGTAGCGTAATCGAAAAGAGAACTTAAGAAACCAAATACGAGCATGAATCTTCCAATAAATTTAATATCCCATTTACGTGGACGGACGATCCAATCTTTATCTACTTCATCGGACGCGATTGTCATTTCGGGTAGATCAGTTAATAAATTCGTCAATAAGATCTGCTTTGGAAGGAGAGGAAGATAAGTTAAGAATGCAGAAGCTCCTGCCACACTGAACATATTTCCAAAATTTGCACTGGTCGCCATGAATACATACTTTAGAGTATTTGCAAACGTTATGCGTCCCTCTTTGACCCCATCCAGTAAGACTGCCAAATTTTTTTCTAATAATACAATATCTGCTGCTTCTTTTGCTACATCTACAGCAGAGTCAACGGATATTCCCACATCCGCAGAGTGAAGTGCAGAGGCGTCGTTAATCCCGTCTCCAATATATCCAACCACATGGCCCGCTTTTTTTAGAGCTAATATGATCCTTTGTTTTTGATTCGGTTCGATCTCTGCAAATACGTCCGTTTCTTCTGCTTTTACTCTTAAGGCTTCTTCTCCGATACTTTGTAGTTCTTCTCCTGTAAGTATATTTGAACTGGAAATCCCAACCGACTTGGCAACTTGTTTCGCGATCCATCTATTATCGCCAGTAATCATTTTTAGACGAATTCCCAAATCACCTAAATTACGGACCGTGTCTTGGATACCTACTTTTGCTGAATCTGAAAAAGCTACAAATCCTAAGAACACCATTGAAGATTCAATTTTATAGTCTACCGGATCGTTATCATTCAGTTCTTTAATGGAGATCCCGATCGTGCGATATCCTTGCTGGCTGAATGTTTCATAAACTTTTTGGATGGATTCAGTTACTTCTGCAATAGGTTGTATTCTTCCTTCAGAATCTAAATAACGATCGCAAGTTTCTAATAATGGAGTACAAGCTCCCTTGCAGATTGCTTTACGTTTTCCATCTATCTCTGCAATTATTGTGATCCTTTTTCTATGAAAATCATAAGAGAGTTCTCCAGATTTAGGGATCGTCTCAGAAGAGATTGGGTATGCTTTGCTAATTGCCAGATCCATTGGGTTTTGGAAACCGCTTTGCAAGTTGGAATTGATAGATGCGAATTTTAATACATCTTGGTTTTGATTTCCGTTTGGATCTACACTTGTATGTACTTGGATGACTCCTTCTGTCAAAGTTCCCGTTTTATCTGAACAGAGTACATCCATACTTCCGAAGTTTTCAATTGAGTTCAGACGCTTTACGATTACCTTTTTCTGGCTCATTTGTTTGGCGCCTTTAGCCAAGTTTATATTTATGATTGCAGGTAATAGTTGAGGTGTAAGTCCAACAGCAATTGCTAACGCAAATAGAAATGAATCTAAGATTGGTTTTTCTAATAGTATGTTGATCCCTAAGATTACTAGTACTAAGCCCAATGTGATTTCAAGTAGAAGGTTACCAAATTTACGGATCCCTTTTTCGAAATCAGTTTCAGGCTTTCTTTCGTTCAATCGTTTATAGATTTCTCCGAATTGTGTATTTTTTCCCGTAGCATAGATTAGGGCTAAACCAGAACCGCTGACTACATGAGAACCCATATATAATAAGTTCGATCGTTTTGATAATGTAGTTTCTTCGGGTAATGAGCCTATGGTTTTTTCCACCGGAAAAGTTTCTCCAGTAAACGCAGCTTCATCCAAAAACAAACGATCTGAATCTATAAGATAAGCATCTGCGGGTATGATATCTCCGACTCTCAATCGGATCAAATCTCCTGGCACCAAGGATTGGGAATCCAGTTCTGATTCCATATTATCTCGAATCGCAGCCGAGTTTAATCTGACCATGGACAATAAAGAATGTAGTGAATCGCTTGCGCTTTTTTCCTGCCAGTAACCCAGGATACTACTCAATAAAACGATACACTGGATTATGATCCCATCGGTAGGGTCGCTTAAAAACCAGGACAAGGCAGATGCAAAAAGTAGGATGATAGTGATTGGATTTGCAAATTGTCTTAGGAATAAAACAATCCCTGTGACCTTCTGGCTGGATCCGAAATTATTTTTCCCGTAGGTTCCCAATCGTTTTTTGGCTTCGGATTCACTGAGGCCATTCGGTCCGGAGCCAATTTCAGAGAACATCCGCTCTGAGGTATAAGTCCAGTAATTGGGCGGGGTTTTCCGGGATTCCATTCTCTTAGGTTGAGATCCCTGGATTCGTAGAAAAGTACTAATTCATTAGTAAAAACCTCCTCCGCCAGAAGTACCGGCGGAGAAAGTTTGATATTTATTATCTATTTTGAATGGTTACATTCTCAGTCTTCACATAAGAAGTATCAAACCACCAAGCGCGAACTTCCATAGGACGATCTGCTTTTTCTGGTGCTATATTGAAATCTAATGAGAAGTTTGTGTATTGGCCTGGACCAACAAACTCGTTTCTGTAGACATCTCTTCTTGCCAATACTTCTTGGCCGTCATAAACATCTATAGTAACGATCTTATCGTTATTCGCGTTAGTAACATCTACTAACATGCGGAATACTGCTCGTTTATTACCAGTTCCCCAACGACCTCTGTCATACGGACCATAGATAATATGATCTGCCCAATGATCAGCTGTAGTAACAACCCAAGCATCACCTTCTGCGAAACCAGTGCGGTGAGAAAGATTTTTTGCCTTATATACTAAAGGTAATTCTCCGCTCAATGGAGAAGAACAACAAAGTAATGCAGCTCCTCCTCCGTCTCTTTGAGCAACCCCAGCTACGTATTCGGTGTCAGCACACTGGCCTTTATAAGAACCTGGAGCCCAGTCTCCTCCACGCTGAGAAGAACGACTGTCTCCTCTGTCGAACCAGATAGTGCGGCAAGAGTTCGCAAGAGGGACCTTACTATGAGCACAAAGGATACCACTTGTTCCCCAAGAGTGTTTAGTCGCTCCTGCAACATAGTAGTCGTTAGGACATTCGTATTTTGTAAATCCGCCTGCCCAATCTCCTGTGCCATGGTAACGAGTGTTAGTCTCGTATACTGCTTGAACGTTGATCGCGCGGTCAGCATGCCAAAGTTTTCCGTATTTTGTATCACTACAAAGTGCTCTTTGGTCGCGGCTTAGACCTAATAGACGTTCTCCATCAGGACAAGTTCCTTTGTTTGCGCCTGATAACCAATCGTTGTCGATTGTACTTACGTTATCGTCTACACCATTAAAACCGATCTTAGTCAAATGATCTACATAAGCAACAGATCCAGTTTTACCATTGGATGCAAGAAGGCGATCCATATGTTCATCACGCCAGTTGCCTCTTTTGGTTTGGGACCAATCAGAAGTTACAAGTCCCCATTCGTCTTCTCCGTTTAGAGGCCAGAATGCAAAATCAAGATCCTTTTCGATTAAATAATCCACAAGTCTTTTGAGCCATTCTCTATCCGCAGGATTTGTTTCTCCTGGAGAAGCTCCGAATTCACTTACCCAAACAGGAGCAGTCGTAACTGCATCTGGATCAGTTACATATCCCCATTCGTCAGTGATAGTGTTGCGGAAAGTATTTAAATCCATATCCTTGTATTTGATATTTCCGCCGGATGTTGCATCATCACCGTTATGTTTAGGTCCGATAAATCCATAGTTATGAGCTGCATAAACAAGTTTGTTTACATTACGAATATGGACTTGAAGATCTCTAACAGGTTTTAGGTGAGGACGTTCTCCTGAACCTAAGATTGGGATCGCTCCCCACCAGTTGATACCTTCTACAACGATTACCATATCTGGGTTTGCACGTAAGATATCATTTCCTGCTTCGCCCGCAGCCTTACGCCAATCGTCTATATTATTCCAACCCCAGTTTGGGCTATTAGGTAAATGAGTATCGTTAAAACGTTGGGTACGGACTTCGTTTCTGAGATCCGCAGCAGCGACTAACTTATTATTCTTATAACGATTTACTAAGAAAACCCAATCTGCTTTCCACATTTCAGGAGTTTGGTTATAAGCGAAGGAAGATCCTGTATGATACCATTGACCATTATAATCGAATCCACAGCACCATTCTGAGAAAGTAGTATGGTTATTTAAAACAACAACGATCCCTGCAGCAGTTAAAGCAGCCACAGTTTCATCATAGATCTGTAATGCTGTCTTGCCGAAAAATTGTGGGTTAGCCGCCACATATTGGTCCGGAACGATATTCGTATCATGGAGCATTATATTGGAAAAAGGCAATCGAACCGAGTTGAAGCCCCATTCCTGGATCAAAGAAATAATATGAGAGATGGGTTGTTTATCCAAGCCTCCTACTACCTGACGAGTATCACTCGCTCCATACCAGTTCACCGCTTTCAATTTGAAACGGTTATTATTCGAATCCACGATATATCTTCCGTTTGTACTCAGCGGTACAACCGGAGGATTAGTGGCCACTACAAAAGCTCTCACGGAGTTGTATGTGGACTTCGCCGATTTAGAAAGTGAGAACGGTAAATACGCTTGGTCTGTTTCAGGGGAACAACTCGCCAATATAGCAAAGACCACCGAAACAGAACAAAAAATTTTCATTTTCCTTCTGTTAAACATTTTGAATTCTCTCCATTGAATTCCCAATCAATCACGGATTGTTTTTATATATGTGTGGGAGATATTAAACAGGGCATACTTATATACCGTTTATTTTTCTCCAAGATTCTATTTGATATCCGAAGTTTTTTCTTTTTAAAGCGTTCGTTATGATAAAAAATATTGAACGAACAGTCCATATATTTAAAATCCGTATATTACGAAATGTTTATTATATTATGAATATATAATATAGTATTTGTATATCTTAGGGCGCCTTCTCGCTTTCGCTCGAACCGGGCTATCCGCTTGTATCTGCGCCTCACCACTCGTGTTGCGGCGCAGTATACCGCTGCTATCCCTGGCGCGGTGAAGATTCACAAAGGATCTGTATCTTCCCGTCCGTCATATTCTGGCTGTAATATGCATAAGGTGGATCCTTGGGGCATGGAGCGGATAAGTGTTAAAGGCATCTCTCCTCCGATACAATCGAAACCGTACGTGCAGTTGATATCCTTACAAAGTTCTATAAGTTGTTTTTCAAAATCAGGATCGGATTGGTTTAATACGTAGGAAGCCCCTTCTTCTTTGCAGATTTCTTTCTGTTCTTCTCTGCGTACAATTGCAATACTCTTCAACCCGTATTTACCGGCTGCTCTCATTGTCATTCTAGCAACTGCACCTGCTGCTGCAGTGATAAAGAAATATTTGGAACCGGAGGCCTTGGCCCATCTTGCCATGCCTATACGTGTGATAGGATTTGCTACAGAAGATGCAGCTTCTTGAAATTTTACATCATTAGGTAGTACAATTAATTTTAATGCATCTGCTAAAACATACTCCCGCAAAGAGCCCGTTTTTAGTATAGAAGGCGACTCTTTTTCCAAGTCTCATTCTTCCAACGAGCGATTTGGCGGACAGCCTTCATTTTTCTGGGAAGAGTATTTTTCATGGATTGGTTTTTTCAGAGTTTAATTTTTGGGAGGATAGAAGGATAAGATTCCCTTCTGGATCTTTAAGTATTGCAGTATTACCTTTCTCATCTAATAAGATTCCACCTTCCTGCAATATTTTGTTTACTGATGATCTTAAATTGAATACTCGGAATCCCACTGCAATTCTACCTGTATCAGATTTATCTAATGGACCATTATTACTGAAATTATTATAAGTGAATATCTCGAATGTAGGTCCTCCTTCCTCATATCCGGGGAGGGGAAGATGGCGGCCTTTGATCTCTATTCCTTGGATGCCAGTTAGGTTTTCTATAAAGTCTCCTTTATAATCTCTTTCGAAGCCTGTAGCATTTGCCGTGAATACCTTGCCATAAAATGAAAGGGTCTTGGTCCAATCCTTAGAATTGATATTTACATGAAGAAATCTGATCTTATCGATTCCTGGTGGATCTAGTTTTAAGCGAGTTCTTATTAAGGAATTTAAACTTCGGAAGATAGTGCTTGGGTTAAGAGGAGTTGGGAATGGAATATGGATCTCAAATATATTACCATCAGGATCTCTTCCATAGATTGCAGGAACTTTTTGCAAATCCTCGAAACGGCTATCTATCTTTCCCCCGTTCTTTTGGATTATTTGAATGAGACCTGGAACATTGTCCGTTTCAAAACAGATATGAGCGTAACCCAGATCGTTTGCAGCAGACGTTCCGTGATTCGATTTCTCAGATTTTAATATAGTAAATATTGGTCCTTCTTCTTGGTAATCAGGAGTTCTGAGACTAATGACAGAAGAGAGTGGATCTCCTAGGGCCCAGTCCGACTTCTTCTCTGTTTCTTTAGCCTTGAATACATTCTTGTAAAAATCAGCAAGACGTTTTGGATCGGAACTCCTGAAAATTACAGTCTCAAAGGAAAGATTCGAATTTGGGATCCTTTTGTATACATGGGGAGAAGGAGTTAAGATCCACCATATAGTAGTCAGGAAAAATACAGAAAATAGAACGATCAGAAACTTCTTCATGTATACCAAGGATAACATGATCGTCCATTTCTATGCTTGAACGAATCCGGTATAAGTGAAAAAATCGATCCCTGCGAATGATAGGCTGATTTAGCTTTTTACATCCTCAGCCTAAATTTTTTCTTACTCTTACTTCATTCCGGTCCTAACATAATTACGGATATGAGAGCCAACACTTTTCATATGATCCGTAATTGTAGAATTTAGATCCTCTAAAGACTTTTGATTGATCTCCGGTAAAAGTTTGTCTTCTGAAAAACCCTTTAATAAATTAGATTCATCTATCAGAGTATCAATTCGATCGGAAATATCGTAACTTTGTTTTGATACAACGTTTACAATATAGGAATTATCGTATTTACCATAATTATTATCCAAATCAGTTTGTTTTACGCTTTGGATAAAAGGATGAGTTAACACCTTATTTCTATAAGCATTTCTTAATGTACTAAAATGGTATTTTTCGATAGTCGTGTGCCTGTTTGCGATCCTATCGATTGCTTCATTTTTAGCGTTTTCAAATCCGAAAATTGCTTTTAGATTGATCCAAAGCATACTGATTGTACCAAAATTTGGAAGAACCCTGGAATGATAAGGCTGAGTAAGATCCACAACATAATGCATTCCCCAACCTAAAAATCTATATCCCCAATATGTATGTCCGGTTTGGAAAGCATAACGAGAGAGTGTCATAAACTGATGCACTCTATATTGAGGATAGGTGCGTGTCAAAAATCCCGCTGCTGCAAAGATGATTGGAGATTCGTGATAATAACCTATATGAAAAGGCACTTGAGTTGCATAATAGATCCTAGAATCTCCAAAAGATTGTATTCCAAAACCGTAATCTTTTCCGAAACTTTCTCCATTATCCTCAAATAAATTTAGATCTAATCCGAAATCAGGTTCATCTCCTGCAGTTGCAAGTACCTCTATTGGGCTTACAAGTTCACCTATTCGAATATCATAAAATTCGTAATCTTGTTTTAGGTCCTTCTCCCCATAGATGCTAACTGTCATTGGGTTCGATTTTTTTCCAGGAAGAGGATATCCTGGAAGATTTTGTAAAAAATAACCTAACGGTGTTCCGGTATTTAGTCTTAGTGCTCTTAGGAAATGATTACGGATTGTTTTTCTATCTCCGCCCTTGAATACGAGTTCTTTAGGAAGAGGTGCATGTTTATCATAGTTTAGATTTGCCTCCTTCTCCATATCCCTCATAAGAGGGATGAGTTTGTCTTGCTCTTTAAGTAAAAAATCTTCGAGTGATTCTACTTTTACCTTAGGTGTAGATACCAATTCTGGCATAGCTTCGAGTGCAGGTCGGTTGAATAGAAAGTGATTCCACCATGCTTCTGCAGGTGTGGCAAACAAACCAAGAGAGGAAATACAGATTAGACTAGAATAATATTTGAATTTGAGCACACCAAAGTATTTTCAATAAGCAAGAGAAGTCAACACAAACTGGAAAGTTGTTGAGAAGAAGAAAAGCTTCGTGATGATCTGTAAAATCTCTCACTCAAACAGGAACAGATGGAAAACATCCTAGTTGAATACGTTTATTTAATTTTGATCATTCTCGGATTGGTTTTGATTGCCAATAGACTTGGACTTGCATATCCGATTGTTCTTTTGATTGGAGGACTTGTTGTAAGCACAATTCCATTCTTCCAAAATATTACGATCACGCCAGAACTTGTTTTTCTAATATTTCTTCCTCCGTTACTTTATGAAGCTGCTTGGCAAATTTCTTGGAAAGAATTTTGGAAATGGAGAAGGATCATTGCAGGTTTTGCATTTCCAATAGTCATTATCACTTCTTGTGTAATTGCTTTAATATCTACTTCATTGATCCCTGGGTTTACATTAGCGATTGGATTTTTATTAGGAGGTATAATCTCTCCTCCAGATTCTATTTCTTCTGTTACTATCATGAAACAGACAAATGCTCCTAAGTCTGTGGTAAGTATCGCAGAAGGAGAAAGTTTGCTGAATGACGCTTCTTCTTTGATCGTTTTTAGATTTGCTTTGGCAGCTGTGATTACTGGGCAGTTCAATCTCCAAGCGGCAACTTTTAGTTTTGTTTGGGTAGTGATCGCTGGTTCACTGATTGGTCTTGCCGTAGGTTTTGTATTTTATGGAATTCATCGCTGGCTTCCACTTACTCCAAGTATTGAAATCGTTTTAACTTTTGTGACTCCATATTGTATGTATTATTTGGCGGAACATTTTCATGTTTCTGGAGTTCTTGCGGTCGTATGTGGAGGGCTTCTTCTTTCCAGTAAACGCCAAGGTCTTTTGAGTTATGTGAGCCGCATCCAGGGTGAAAATGTTTGGAATAGTATCGTATTCATTATGAATGGGCTTGTATTCTTGTTAATTGGTTTACAGTTGCCTTCAATTGTAAATCAGCTAGGAGATATAAGTTTAACAAGTGCCATTATCTATGGACTTCTGATCTCATTTGCTTTGGTTTTCATTCGGGTCGTCATCGCACTTTGTACTTCCGGTTTTACTCGGATCATGAGTAATTTTATAGAAGTAACAGAAGTAAATCCTGGTTGGAAGATCCCAATTGTTTTAGGATGGGCGGGGATTAGAGGAGTTGTATCTCTTGCTGCGGCACTTTCTATTCCATTATATACAATTGGAGAAACTCCATTTCCGTATCGAAATTTGATCTTGTTTATCACATTCATAGTGATCTTGACTACTATGATCTTTAATGGACTGACTCTTCCTTGGCTTATCCGAAAATTGAATGTAATGGATTTTCAAACTCCTGTTCCTGTACATAGACAGGAAGTGATGATCCAGAAAAAATTGGCAACAGAGTCACTTCATTATTTAGAAGATAAAAATAAAACAGGTAATCACAAAAATAAACATCTCAAAAATTTGATTTCTCGTTTGAAAACTGAATTAGGTTATTTTGAAGAAGAGCTAAAGGGAATGTCTGGAACTCATAGGGGAGAAAGAAAGGAATACGGAGATGTATATTTGGAACTTCTTCAATTCCAGAGAGATGTTTTGAATGATCTAAATCACGATTCCGGATTCGACGAAGAAGTGATCCGTAAATACCATGCTCTCATCGATATAGAGGAATTTAAGACCAGAGAAAGTGATTGATTATTGTTCTTTCTCCGGTCCTAAGCTTATCCGCAGTGGATCATTTATTTAAAACAGGCGCCGTTAAATTTTTATTCTGAGAATTATCGTCGTCTGCATTTACATCTATTCCACCGGCTGCATCTGGTTTTTTAGAATTAGAATAATCGAATATATTGAAAGGTTGGATCTCATCGTCTTTAGGCAATTGAGAATTTTTCCAGCCACCACCCAATGCTCTGATCAATCTAACAGATGCTCTGTTTAATTCAGTTTTAACCAAGATTGCATCTATTCGAGCGTCCAGAGTATTTACTTGAGCGTATATCAATTCCAAGCTATTACTTAAACCCCCTTTATACAAAGCCATTGTCATGTTTTGTACTTGAGAGGCTGCTTCTACAGCTTGCTCCTGTCTTTGGGATTGTTGGGACATATAAGTAGTTTCTGTAAGTCCATTTTCTACTTCCCTAAATGCGTTCAACACTGTGGAGCGATAGATATCTTCTGTTTCTCTGTAAGCAGACCATGCTTGTTGCAATTGAGCTCTACGATATCCACCTTGAAAAATTGGAAGAGAAACTGTGGAGCCATAAGACCAAAAACTATTTGCAAGTTGGACTAAGTTAACTCCACCCTCAAATCCACCTCCTGCACTAAACGAAATATTAGGAAAGAATGCTGCACGAGCTATTCCAATATTACGGTTTGCGATTGCCATTTTTCTTTCCATCGAAGCAATATCAGGTCTACGTTCTAGTAAAGTAGAAGGAAGGGTATTTGGCACCTTAAATGTAACAACATGCACTTCTTCTACTGGAGGGATAGAGAATCCAGTGGGAGCTCTATTAAGTAGGATCGCAATTGCATTCTCAGTTACTCTCATCTTAGATTGAATATCTAAACGTTTTGCTTGAGTACTGGAAAGAAGATACTGAGCTCTTTGCACATCCAATTCGGGAGCTATACCTCCCTTGTATCTTTCATTCACAAGATTTAAAGATTGCTCATAAAATTCTATGGATTGGCGGTAGGTTGTATCCTGAGCATTCAAACCTCTAAAGGTAAAATAATCAGCAGCAAGTTCCGCTTGTAAGCTCAATCGTGCTAAAGCAAAATCAGCGGCAACGGATTGTGCATTATAAATTTGTGCTCTTGTTGAGTTTCTGATAGAAGACCAAAAGTCAGGTTCCCAAGAAGCAATTCCTCCTAAGGAAGCAGTCCCTTCTTGATTTGCTTCTCCAGCTCCCCTAAAAAGTCGATCGTCTGATTGCCTGTTATTCGAGCCACTTAATCCGACTCCAAGATGAGGGATTAATTGAGAACGGACTTTAAGCATCGCATCTCTTGCCTGGATAAATCTTTCTGCGGCAGCTTGCAAATCTGGATTCGCAGCGATCGCTTGTTCTTCTAATTTATTTAATACAGGATCGTTAAAAAGTTTCCACCAATCTGCTTGTATCGCTTCTCCTTCCGAAGGATTTGCTTTTACGAAAGGACCAGATCCGCTCCAAGAATCCGGAACTACATAGTCCGGACTTAAATATTTAGGAGCGAGATCAAAGGCAGGACCATTCAAACAAGAAACCAATAAGACTGCCAATGGCAAGAGTGAGATCCATCGTCCTAAGACGATGTTTCTCCCTTTTGTTTTATATATTTTTCGAGATCGGTTCATTTGGATGCTACTGGTTCATGTTTTGAATCTTCTTTTTTTGAAGAATTCATATCTGAATATCCGTTTCTTGGTTCTACGACTCTTACTTGATCACCTTCCAATAAAGAAGCAGAAGGATTATTCACGATTCTATCGCTCGTGCTAACTCCATCTCTTACTTCAATTATAGAATCTATAATCTTATTCACAGTGATTGGTTTGAAATGTACCTTATTGTCTTGGGTGACAGTTGCAACTTGGGTACCGTTTTCATCAAATACCAAAGAACTGGAAGGGATTGTTAAAAGATCCTTTTTAACTGGAGCAGTGAGAGTGACTTGTGCATAAGAACCTGGCCATAAAGATCTGTCCTTATTATCTATCGTGAATTCTGCAATTACAGTTCTCATGTTCAGATCGAAACCTTTAGAGATAGTAAGAAAGTTTGCTATAAATTTACGATTTGGGAATTGTTGCACGGTGAGTTCGGCAGCTAATCCAGGTTTTAATAAGTAAGCGAATGTTCCGGGAACAGATACGAATAAACGCATTTTATGGATATCCGCCACTGTGAATAGGTTAGAAGGAGTTTTGCTATCATCAATATTCCCTTCTTGGTTAACATAATCACCTACGTTGATATTTCTTTGGATCACAACTCCTTTGAAAGGAGCAACTATCGTTTTAAAATTGATCCTGGCCTTATATTTATCCACATTCTTCTCTGCAGATTTCAGCTTTGCTTCTTCTGAATTTTTATCTGCCACTGCTACAGAAATAGACTGTTCCGAAACTGCATGAGAACTTCTTAATGCTAGATATCTGTCTGCAGTAACCGCTGCCAGTTTGTATTTTGCTTTTTGAGAATCTAGATCTGCTTCTGCTTGTGCATATTCTGCGTCCAATGCAGGAACCTTGATACGAGCAAGTACGTCTCCTTCGTTTACTTCTGCGCCATAGTCTTTATACCACATCTTTACGTAACCAGGGACCTGAGCATAGATCACAGCCTCATACCATGCGCGAACTGTTCCTGGAAGAGTAATCGTTTCCAAAGGATTGGGGGGTGTAGGGCTTACTACGGAAACATTCGGAATGGATGCTTCCAAGGCTTCCTTTCGGAATTCTTCTGCGCTATGTATTTGTTGATAGAATATATAGCACAGGAATATAACTCCGAATGAGATAGAAGATAGTGTTAAAAGTTTCTTTTTAGGTACTGTTGGAATCATTTGGAACTTTCCTTTTGAATTTTTGCACGGTTGTTATAGATGATCGCATAGATACAAGGCACGAAGAATAGTGTCGCGAATGTAGCAACAGCCAATCCTCCGATCACTGCTCTGCCCAATGGAGCATTTTGGGAGTTACTTATGGACATAGGGACCATTCCTATGATCATCGCAGAAGCAGTCATAAGCACTGGTCTAATCCTGGAATATCCAGCTTCGATAGCGGCTCTTACTGCATCTCCATGAACTTCTAAACGGTCTCTTGCATAAGAAACTACTAATATAGAGTTCGCAGTCGCAGTTCCCATACACATGATTGCTCCAGTTAATGCAGGCACTGAAATATATGTGCGTGTGAGAAATAGGGACCAAGCAATCCCTGCTAACGCTCCAGGTAAGGCAGTGATGATGATGAACGGATCCGTCCATGATTGGAAGTTCACTACGATCAAAAGATAGACCAAAAGAATTGCTACAAAGAGTCCGCCTATCAATTCTATATAAGCGCTTCTCATTGTTTCTGCCTGGCCAAGGATCTCAATTGCTGCTCCTCTTGGGAGTTCGCCTTTCATAGAGTCCATGATCTTTTGAGCATCGCTCAAAACTCCTCCTAAGTCTCTACCTTCTGCAGAAACATATACGTCAATGAGAGGCAAAAGGTTTTGGTGAGTTACTAAACCTGGAGTTCCGGTCGGCGTGATATTTGCTACGTTACCTAATAGTTGTATTCCATTTTCTGTATTATCTTGTAGGTCTCCTCGATTGACAGGAACAGTAAGTAAATCTTCTGTCCTTCTCATTTGAGGTTGAGGCACATAGATATTGATCTGGTAGGAAAGACCGGTTTTACGATCCATCCAATACTCTTGGTCTATCTGCTGGCTTCCTGAAGTTGCGAGTAACATATTTTCTGCAACTGATTTCATTGGAAGATCAACGTTAATCCCTAAACTTCTATTTCCATCTACGAGAAGAGTAGGTGTGCTCATTGTTTGTTGGATTACAACATCTGCTGCACCTGGAATTGTTTTCAATTTACCTTGGAGTTTTTGAGCAAATTCAAAGTTCTTTTCCAGATCCATTCCATTGATCTGAATATCAATTGGAGAAGGTGAACCGAAGTTTAGGATCTTTGAAGTCAAGTCCGCAGGTTGGAACGTGAATACAGTTCCTGGATAAAGTTCGTTTAATCCTTTTCTGAGAGTCTGTCTGTAATCCCAAACAGGAGATTCTTCATCCTTTAATGAAATTGTTAAGTCGCAATCTTGAGAACCGATTGTAGGAGTAGGAATGAATGCAAGGTTATGGGGTCCTACAGGAAGACCGCAGTTACTCAAGACACTCTCTACCTTGCCTGGAAGTAATTTTTTAATATCTTCCGAAACCAAAGTAGCAATCCTTCCGGAAACTTCTATCCTGGTTCCTAAAGGTGCACGCATATGCATCTGTAAGGTCCCAGCCTTGATCTCAGGAAAAAAGTCTCTACCATTCATATAGAATAGAAGAAGGGAACCGGTTGCTATCGCTAAGAATATCTTCACAAATCTTTTACGATCTGCTATTACTTTCTGTAGAAGAATATAATAACGTTCTCTGAATTCAGTGAAGTTATGTTCGAATCCTTTTTGAAAACGTATTAAGAAATCGACCCATTCCGTAATGAAAGCAAAACGAGAGTTTGTTTTCTTGGTGCTAGTATATGTAATATGTTTTGCAGCCGTCTTAGAATGAGATCCGTGTTTACCGTTTTCAGGAGAATGATGAGCCGTTAGCAAATATTTTGCCATGGTAGGAACAAGAGTTCTGGAAAGAATGAAGGAGGCGATCATTGCAAGCGCCACTGCTTCTGCCATTGGTTTGAATAACCAACCGGAAACACCACTCAATTGAAAGAGAGGGAACCAGACGATTACAATTGCAAGAGTTGCTACGAATGTTGGAATTACTATCTCGTTAGCAGCATCAATGATCGCTGTCTCCAATGGTTTACCCATTTCAATATGAGTATCAATATTCTCTATCATCACCGTAGCATCATCCACAAGGATCCCCACGGCTAAGGCAAGACCTCCTAAGGTCATTACGTTGATAGATTCTCCTATCAAATGAAGGCCTATGATGGAACTTAAAAGAGACAGAGGAATAGATGTCGCAATAATCGTAGTCGCTCTCCAGGAACCTAAAAAGAGTAATACCACAAGTCCTGTAAGAGCCGCAGCCAATACCATTTCGTGAACAACATTCTCAATAGAATCCTTAACGAAAACGGAAGCATCGTTTAATAATTTGATCTCTACGTCGTCCGGAGAGATCTCTTTGATCCTTGGCATGGTCTTACGAATTCCGTCTACAACATCCAGAGTGGATGCATCACCACTTTTCATCACAACGATCAATACGGATTGTTTTCCGTCTACGAGAACTGAGTTCATTTGAGGAGGGCCGCCTAATGCAACACTTGCAACATCTCTCATGAAGAATGTGCTATTCCCAACTCTTTTGATTGGAATATTATTAAAATCTTCTACATGGATTGGGATTGCATTTGTCATTACCATCCAGTCGGTCTTACCGATCTTCTGGTCTCCTGCAGGTAACACAGCACTTTGTTCATTGAACGCCTTGAATACGTCCATCGGTGAAAGGTTCCTAGACAAAAGTTTTTGCTTATCTAGAGAGACAAGCAATTGCATAGGAGTTCCTCCATAAGGCTGAGGAATGATTGCGCCAGGAATTGTAACTAAAAGAGAACGTATCCTCATGAATGCGAGGTTATAAAGTTCCGCAGGAGTCATCTTCTCAGATGTAACTTGGAGCATCGCGACCGGAACAGAAGACGCCTCCAATCTCATGATCATAGGCGGAGAAATATCCGGAGGCAAGGACGTGACTACTGTCTGCGAAATCGCAGCCACCTCCGCTTCCGCACCTGCAAGGTCTGTATGAGGTTGCAATTCGATATTGATAATGCTACTTCCGTAATAGGATCTGCTATTAATACTTTTGATCCCTTCTACAGTACTAGTTAATGCTCTTTCAAAAAAGTAGGTGATCCTTCCCGCAACATCTTCCGGAAGCATACCTTGGTATCCCCATACTACCGAAATCACCGGTATTTTGATGTTTGGAAAAACATCTGTAGGGGCCTTGAAAATGGATTGTATCCCGAAGAATAGGATTAGAATAGCGAGGACCACGAAGGTGTAGGGTCTTTTTAGAGCAATGAGAACGATTTCATTCATTTTGTTTCCTCATATATTAGTATCATTTAAGATGGAGAAAATCGTCCCGGTTTATAAGTTTGGACAGGATTATTGAATGATCAATATGTCTAGAATAAAAGTATTTCTAATTTGGATCCTGATTTTAGGGATTTCTGCCCAGATCTATTCCCAAGGGGATGAGAAGAAGGTAGGGC
This sequence comes from Leptospira saintgironsiae, assembly GCF_002811765.1. Classification (NCBI taxonomy): domain Bacteria; kingdom Pseudomonadati; phylum Spirochaetota; class Leptospiria; order Leptospirales; family Leptospiraceae; genus Leptospira; species Leptospira saintgironsiae. The sequence continues at coordinate 46,133 of NZ_NPDR01000003.1, forward strand.
ATCTGAGGATCCAGGACTCGGACCAAACTCACTGGAAGCAGATAGATGATTTCTCAGTACTGCTCGATTGGGGGTTTTATCCTGAACCGATTGATCTACGCTTTCGGATAGGCAATTTGCCAGAGGAATCCAAAACAGAGTTTTTGATCTTTCCTTGGAGTCTTTTGGATTCTGTTCAGGTTTGCGATCTGAAAGGAGACTGTTTACAGGCAGGTTTTATTCATCCGGTGAAGGAATGGCTGATCCCAGGGATATTCCCCGTTTTTCCTCTCCGGAAATTTCTGGAGGAAAGCCAAGAGATCAATATTAGGATACAGTCTAGGAATTATATACTTTCAGAGGTTCGTTTAGTAAGCGCAGAAGAGTTATATTCCATTTCCACAGTTTACTCAGGGATTGTATTTTCACTTCTGGCACTTGTGATCGTTCAGATTGCTTACTTAATCAATTCTTATATTCGTCTTCGTTCCAAATGGATCTTGTACCAGATCCTCTTCTCCTTTGGTATGGGGCTTACATTCTTATTTGTGTCAGGGATAGCTTCTCGTTATCTCTTTCCAGGTTTTGGTTTCCCTCTTTCTTTAGGGAAGAAGATCATGATAGGATACCTGATCATTTCAGGCACTCTTTGGGTTTCTCATTTTTTAAAGATCAGGCAGAATTTCAAACCAGTTTGGTACTTTTATAATATAGTAAATATTCTGACTGCGATCATGATCGCTTTAAGTTTTACTCAATTCCCAAGGCAGTTTATTTCCAGATCCTTTACAATATTCTATTTGGCTGTAACAAGCACTGCAATCGTTCTAAGTCTTGTTGCCACAAGACGAAAAACAATCCAAACACGCTGGTTTGTATTTGGAATGTTCTCTTTACTTGCGATAGAATTATTAAATATCATTTCATATAAGGCATTCTTTTCCTTCGATGGAAAAAGTTTCTTATTCTTTATAGCATTTTTCGTTCCAGTAAATATATTCCTAACAAGTCGTTCCGTTCGGACTCGAATCAGAGAATTGGAATATGAGATTTCTTTAAGAAGAGAAGAACTTAGGAATTTCCAAATCGATAAGACATCTTCAGACATATCAGGAAAGAAAAAATCTACGATCGTTGGGATCAATGTAGACATCACATTGGCTCGATTGAACAAACTTTTGGATGAGGACAAGATCTATTTAGAAGAAGAATTGAGGATCAGCGATCTTGCTGCTGTGTTGGGATTATCAGTGCATCAGGTTTCGGAACTTCTGAACCAAGTGTTAAATATTTCTTTTCCCGACCTGCTTAAGAAATATAGGATAGAAGAAGCTAAACGGATTATTCTAAACGATCCTTCTGCAAATATACTGGATTTGGCGTTCTCTGTTGGTTTTCAATCTAAGTCCTCCTTCTATGATACTTTCAAGAAACATACAGGGCTAACTCCTCAGGAATTCAAAAAATCAGCTTCGCCAGATTCTTCTGAAGAATAATTTGATTTGTAGGGATAATGGAAGAAGTTCCGAAAAAGAAAAATCAGATTCTCTTTTTCGAAACTATTGATTAATAGATCAATACCAGTTGATCAATTCAACTTCTGTAGAAGGGCTGGACTCTTTTACAAGTGCCTTAAACTTTTCAGTATCACTTAATCCGTCTTTTCCGCGGTAGTGGTATGGATACACAACTTTAGGTTTAAAGTCTTTCACTGCGTCTGCAGCTTTTTCTACGGTCATTGTATAAGGTTGATTCATACAAAGAAATGCGATGTCAATATTCTTCAGAGCTCTCATTTCTTTAATATCTTCAGTATCACCGGAGATATAGATTGTCTTTCCACCAAACTTGATGAGATAACCATTTCCTCTTCCTTTAGTATGTTTATCCAAATGTTCTTTGGTAATATTATACATAGGAATAGCGGAGAAGTTTATATCACCTACTGAAGTGGATTGTCCATTTTTCAAACGAGTGATATTTGTATATTCTTTGGCTTCTTTCGCAACAGCTTCCGGAGCGATGATCTGAGTTTCCTTGGTTGCGATCTCTCCTAAAGTTTTTAGATCCAGATGATCAGGGTGAATATCTGTGATCAGGATCAAATCCGGTTTTTTCAGATCCTTATATTTTTCTCCTCCCCAAGAAGGATCCACATAGATTGTCTTATCGCCAATTGTCAGAACTAGACTTCCATGAAAGATTGGCTGGATTTGGATAGAAGTTTTAGAACTTGGGATCTCGATTTTAGGTTTTGGTTCTGTTGTTGCGCAGTAGGCGAGTGTAAAAGCAAGGACAAGGGCGGTAATAATTCTCTTACCTGGAAAAAGTTTCTGGATGGATTGCATAAGTTCTCCTAATTTTCGATCCAGAATATTTTTCTTTTAGAGGTTTGTAAAGATAAGTACATCTATAGACCGAAGGTCAATATAGTATGATTCTCTAAAATTCTTTTTAGGAATGCCTCACTATAAAGGCATTCCTAATTCAAATAAAGTTTATCAATAACAGGAAGAAGATTGAGGAGTACTTGCTACTACAGTATTGTAATGAAGAGAATAATTTCCAGTGATCGACTGGGTTCCTTCTTTACCTGCATTTTCTCCAATAATCCAAGTATCCGATTTCGGAATACCACCTGCTGCGTATGCCGCAATATCAGTAGTCGCATTTCCATAGGCACGAATAATATCCAAGCCAACGGTATTGCGCAAATAATTGATATAATCAGTTTTGTAAGCCTGAACATTCGCACCTAAATAATCAGAACTAGGATGGTAATGCCAAGACTTCATTCCTTTGGAAGGGAACCATTCGCGAGTATCTTTTGTATTCCAATAAGGACGGCCGGTTAAATAAACGATCTGATATCCTTTATTACGATATGCATTCACAGTTTCGGGAGCATAGTAATAAGCGTCCGCAATTTTGATACCTGCATAATCTGCAAGAGCTTCAAAATCGTTTGTGGTCAAGGTTCCGTCCACATCGAACAGAACAGTTTGGCGACCAGGATCAGCCACAGTTAAATAACCATCAGCACTAGACAGATCACCTTCTACCACCATACGAACAATATAATCACCAGTTGCACGAATGCCTAAGTTCGCAGTGATTTTTCCGTCACCATTCGTAGTATAACGACCAACATAGGTCCAACCACTCATCGCAGTTCCATAGATATAAACATGAATGTATTCACCTTCCAAATCTTTGTGAAATACAGCGTCATAATCAAATTTACCAACCATAGTTGCATTTGATCCTGATTTCACGATCGTATCATAAACCATATGATAAGGTACATACAAACCAGCTAAGATAGTATTTCCGAAATTTCGAAAACTTCTTTTGGTAGGTTTTGAAAAACTAGGTGGATTAGAAGGAGTGGTGTAGTCCGGACAATCTGCCCAAAGGCCACCTGAGAACGCAGTTAAGCACAAGGCTAACAAAAAGGATCGCATAGGGATCTCCAAATATTTTTTTCATCTTAAAGTTCTTTCGAAAAATTTTTGTAAACTGATTACAAAAATTATCCAAACAGCGGCGAATATATTGGAGTTAGATATGCAGAGCAAGAAGAAACTAAAAATACGACTGTGACAATCTGCAGAAATATAAAATACGAATACATGATTGAATGAGATGCAACTGTTATAAATAAATTATATATGTCATATATAAGAAATATATAAAGAATAAAGATTGCCATACTAATTTCAGTTCGAAACCAAACTGTTTCGCGTTCTACTTTTTTATTTAAATTCATATCTATAACTTCCGCCGAAATAAGCTCTTGCTCCGTGATATGCAGAACAAGAAACTTCTTCTACCTCTATTCTATTTTGAAAATATTCGAATTCCAATAAGCAACAATCAGGATCTTCTGATTTACAATCCTTGGTAGAAGCCCAGGTCCATTTGCCTTCTTTGGTTGGAGTCCAATTTCCGCTCACTTCTCCTAAATGAGCTGTAGGACCTCTAACAACCTCGAAAGAAAATTGGATATCCTTAGTCGATTTATCCCTGAAAAGTTTTAAACTACCTCCGAAACCATCCGTATAGGAACCCAATCCTTCTTTAGAAGCTGTGCCGAATTTCCAAACATGATTTAAATATTTAGTTCTTTCTGCAGTCGTTCCAGTTTTACAGATAATTGTTTCTATACCAGATTCATCCGAAGCATACATAGGTCCTTCGCATACCCCATCTCTGTATCCGATCCAAAGAACTTGCAATTTTTTTAAATCTTCTTTTTGCGATTCCGATAAACCGTCTCTTATCTTTTTATAAGTCACATTCAATTCTTTGTCTGCTGTCTGGTATTCCTTAGAATAACATTTTTTCTGATCATTCTTGTTTTTGATCTTAGAGCAAGGATCTACGGGTTCGGATGACTTGGAAAAAATAGAAAATGTAATTAAGAGTAGTGAAGTGGAGGAAAGTAGAAGGCGCATGAAGGAATTTTATCGAACAACGGTCTATGGCAATAATTTTTCTGATAAAAAATCCAAAAACATTCAACCAAATGGTTGACTCATTTGTTGGTCTATGTTATGCATTTAACCATATGGTTGAATCCAGGAAATACGACCTCAATTTGATCTTCCAGGCATTGTCAGATCCTACAAGAAGAGCAATGCTAAAAAGCCTTTCTAAAAAGGAGAGGGTGATCACAGAAATCGCAAAACCGTTCGAAATGTCATTAGCTGCTGCTTCTAAACATATTAAGGTTTTGGAAAAGGCAAAGTTAGTGAATAGAAGAAAGGAAGGTTCCTTCTCCTATTTAAGCCTGAACGGAAAGGCGATGATGAGTGCGGATAGATGGATACAATATTATAAGAAATTCTGGGAGGATCAGTTGGATTCTCTCAAGGAACTGTTGGAGGAAATAGAATGAAAACAGCAGAATACAAACTGCAAATATCTAAGTTTATCAAGGCCAAAAGAGAGAAGGTCTTCGAAGCCTGGATCAACCCTGAAATTATGAAAAAATGGGGCTGTCCTAAGGAATTAAGCATCGGAGAGATCCAGATGGATTTTAAAGTAGGAGGCAAATTTAGGACCTCTATGCTCGGTAATGGAGATGTTTATATCGCTACAGGGATATATCAAGAAATCATATTAAACGAAAAACTTGTTTTTACTCATAGTTGGGAAGGACCGGACCAAGGTAACACTCTTGTTACAGTTGTATTTAAGGACAAGGGAGAAGGAACTGAAGTATTCCTGACTCATGAAAAACTTTCTAACGAAAGTTCTATGGAAGGTCATAAACAAGGTTGGATCAGTACATTGGAAAACCTTGAGCTTCAATTCTCTTGAGAAATATTATGGCTTTAAGAAAATACTTAGGAAGTTGTCGTTGTAAAAAGGTCCGCTTCGAGGCTTGGATAGATCTGGCCCAAGGAACCTTTAAATGTAACTGTACGAGTTGTGTAAAAGGAAGATTTTGGGGAGTCTCTGTAAAACCTGAAAACTTTAAATATTTGGACGGAGAGGAAGAGCTTACCGTATATTCGACTCGGATCGACGGAATATTTTGCAAACATTGTGGAGTAGGTATCGGTGGATGGGGAGATGTTCCCGAAGCGGGTGGTAAAAATATCGCTATCAATCTGGGCGCGTTGGATGATCTAGACCCTAAGGAATGGGCGGGAGCTCCAATCAGCTACTATGATGGATTACATGATCGCTGGGACAGGGAGCCAGAGTTTATCTCACATCTTTAAAGATTAGTATATCATAGAATTGGCAGAAATGCTTCTTGCCAATTCGTTTATCATTTTACGAAATAAGAAATTCGATGCCTAAAACGAATTTCGACATTCTTTGGATCATTCTTTCTTCGGGATTGGTATTCTTTATGCAAGCCGGGTTCTTATGTTTAGAATCCGGGCTAACGCGAACTAAGAATTCGATTAACGTAGCCATTAAGAATATTACAGATTTTGGTATTGCTACTCTCGTTTTCTATTCAATCGGATTCGGGCTTATGTTCGGTGCAACTTATAATGGTTGGATTGGAAAGGATATGTTCTTTCCTGATTTTTCAAAAACAAGTCCAGAAACTTCTGTTTTCTTTTTATTCCAACTCATGTTCTGCGGGACCGCAGCCACTATAGTTTCTGGCGCTGTTGCAGAAAGAATGAAGTTCGGTGCCTATATCATTGTTACTACAATCATTTCTTCTTTGATCTATCCGATTTTCGGACATTGGGTTTGGGGAAGAGATCTACAAGATTGGAATCAATTCACAGGTTGGCTTGCTCATCTTGGTTTTATGGATTTTGCTGGTTCTACTGCAGTCCATAGTGTTGGTGGATGGGTTGGGCTTTCTGCGATGATACTCATTGGAAACAGGACCGGAAAATATGGCAAGGATGGTTCTGTCCGAAAGATAACTGGGCATAATCTTCCGCTTGCTATGCTTGGAACATTAATACTTTGGTTTGGTTGGATAGGATTTAATGGGGGAAGCACTCTTGCTTTCACTTCCGAAGTTCCAAAGATCATTGTAAATACAATGTTTGCTGCTTCTGGAGGAATGGCTTCCAGTTTGATCTATGGTTGGATCCGTTTAAAATATGCAGAAGCTACTCTTCCTTTAAACGGAACATTGGCTGGCCTTGTTGCAATCACTGCTCCTTGTAATGCGGTTAATTCTATTGAATCACTTTTGATTGGACTAGTTGCAGGAATTCTAATGTTCGAAGCAGGAGTTATTTTAGATAAGCTGAAATTGGATGATGCGGTGGGAGCGATTCCTGTTCATCTAGTGTCCGGTATCTGGGGCACCTTGGCAGTCGGATTTTTTGGAGATCTCTCTATTTTAGGTACTGGACTGGATAGAAGTACCCAGATTTTAATTCAGTTACTTGGTGTTGTTTCTTGTGCGATTCTTTCTTTTGGAGTAAGTTATCCTCTTCTTTTTATTATCCATCGTTTTTATAGCCTAAGAGTTTCTCCCCAGAATGAATACCAAGGCCTGAATTATACAGAACATAGAGCCACTACTGAGCTAATAGATCTATTTTTAGAAATGGAATACCAGAAACAAACTGGGGATCTAAGCCAGGATCTTTCTATAGAACCATTTACGGAAGTAGGACAGATTGCAGAAAGATATAACTTGGTCTTGGATAAGATCAGAACCAATATTAAAGAAAAAGAAACTTTAGCCGTAGAGTTAGAACATAACCTAAGCTTACTACAAAGTGATCTATCTACCGCTAGAAAGATCCAATCTGGGATCATTTCCCAAGAAGATAAGCTTACGGGAGATTTGGAAATTACAGTAAGATATCTTCCTCTTACAGAAGTCGGGGGAGATTTTTTTGATATAATGGAACTTCGTCCTGGATTGACCAGAGTATTTCTTGCAGATGCAACTGGGCATGGTGTGCAGGCTGCACTCTTGACTATGGCGATCAAAGCAATTTATGAATCCTTAAAGCGCGGGATTTATAGTGTTACTGAAATTTTATATCATTTAAACAATGAATTCTTACATACATTCAAAAACCTGAATCAATTTTTTACCTGTATCGTGGTAGACATAGATACAAATATGAATTTGATCCGATATTCTTCCGCGGGACATGTGCCTCAATATTTGATCCAGGACAAAGATATTCACTCATTGGAAAAAACTGGAAGGATCATGGGCGTTATCCCGAACACTAAATATACTTCCAATGAGATACAATTTACACAAGATTCTAAGGTAATACTTTTTACAGATGGTCTTTTTGAGCAATGGAACTCTCAAAAAGAAGAGTTTGGAGAAGAAAGGGTAGAAGCGATCATAGGAAATCTAAAAGGAATTCCTATTGGAGAAGGGATCGACCAAATATTAAAAAAGTTAGATGAATTTCTTGATGGATCTCCCAAACAAGATGATATTTCGGTTTTAGGGATCAGTAGAAAAACCAAAAAATAGAAATTTACATCCTATTTATAAACTTGTGAAAAATCGATAGATTGCTACTTTGATAATTCTCAAGATCTATGTTATATCTTATACTTAAATACGCAGTGACTTCTGCATTAGTGGTTTTAATTTCTGAAATTGCTCGTAGGAATGATCGAGCGGGTGCCTTGATCGCTTCTCTTCCTTTGGTGACCATTTTGACATTATTATGGTTGCAGTTTGAAAAAACAGATCCTGAAAAGATATCTAATCATGCATATTATACTTTCTGGTTTGTGATCCCTACTTTGCCAATGTTTTTGGTGTTTCCTAAACTGTATTCTACATTCGGTTTTTGGTCTGCACTTGGATCTTGCGTTCTACTTACTGTTTTACTTTTCATTTCCTTTAATTACGTTCTTGAAAAATTCGGTATCAAACTTATTTAAAATTACTGAAATTACTTCTTGCTCACGAATATGTGAGTATAGAATCAGTTTTGCTAAAGTATATAGAAGAGAATCATGCCTACTAAAAAAACAAAACAACCAAGCCCTGGAAAATCACTCGCAATAGGTAGGTCCGCCGAAATTTCGGAATATGGACCAAACAAGATCTTAAAATTATTTTTTAAAGAATTCCCTTCTTCTGAAGTAGATACTGAATATTCTAATTCTGTAATAGCTTTCTCGTCTGGTGCTACTTCCATGAAATGTTATGAGAAGATTAAGATTGGAGATAGGAAAGGGTTGATCTTTGATAGATTGGATGGGATTTCCCTTACCAAACTTCCGGACAAAAACCCTCTGGCACTTTTCAGTCTTTCTAAAATACTCGCAGACCTTCATCTGGATTTGCATAATAAAAAAACTAAGAAGATGAAGGATATCAGATCAGAGGCAATTCAAGTTCTTTCTCGAGAGCCACTTTCTTTTTTGAACAAAGAAGAGAAGAAGGTCGCAAAACGACTTATCGAAAATCTGCCTGAAGGTTCTTCTATTTTACATTTGGATTTTCATCCTGAGAATGTGGTCGTTACAAAAGATTCTTTTGTGATTATAGATTGGATGACCGCCTTAAAAGGAGATCCCGCTGCGGATGTTGCCTCTACTGTTTTTCTATTCCAAGACGCTGAGCTTTGGCCGGGAACTCCATTTCTAAAAGTGATATTTTATAATATAGTTCGAAAGTTCATCTTAAAAGGTTATTTAAAACGATATCTCTCTGTTTCTGGAATGGATTGGAAAGATATAGAAAAATGGAGACTTTCTATATTAATTTTTCGTTTAGGACTTTGGAATATAGAAAGTGAAAGAGTGGCTCTCCAAAAAGAGATCAAAGAGATTATTTCTTCTTCTAAGGCAGGTAAATGAGTCCTCAAAAATTAGAACGATTTATCGAAAACATAGGCGATGAGGCTTACTTTGATGTATTGATCATAGGCGGAGGGATCACTGGTTCCGCATTGGCCTATGAAGTGGCGAGCAGGGGACTTTCCGTTGCATTGGTAGAAAAAGAAGATTTTGGAGGAGCAACATCATCTGCCACAGGAAAACTGATCCATGGTGGACTAAGATATTTAAAACGTTTCGATTTGTCTTTAGTCAGGGAGGCTCTCAAAGAAAGAAGGATCTTATCTAATATTGCTCCAAACCTGGTATACCCTTATCCGATGATCCTTCCGAATCCGGGAGTTCTGGAGAGAGTCGGTCTATTCGTATACGATCTACTTTCTTTTGATAGAAACAGAACTTGGGATAAATCCAAAAAAATCCCTGCGCATAAATTGCTTTCTAAAAAAGAGATCCAAAGCCGCGGCTTGGAAGTGAATTCAGCGATCTATTTTTACGATTGTATCATGCCAAGTCCTGAAAGATTGACCTTGGCTTTTTTAAAATCGGCAGTCCAAGAAGGCGCATTCATTTCCAATTACACAAAGGCAGAAGAATTGATCTTTGATGGAAATCGGGTTATTGGGGCAGTTGTAAAAGATATTATTTATAATAAAAACGTAAAATTAAAGTCTTCTGTAATTGTAAATGCATCCGGGCCTTGGAGCCAGGACTTTTTGAATGGAACCAAAAAGATAAAAGTCCCAGTTCCTAAAACAAGATCAGAAGGAATTTATCTAATCACAAAAAAATATTTCGATACCATGGTGCTTCATGTAGGCAAAAAGGGCCATTTCAGTTTTGCTCCTTGGAGAGGAAAGAATATGATTGGGCCGACTGAAAAAGCATATTATGGGCCGGTGGAAGATTGGAAACTTTCTCGGGAAAGTATTTTAGAATTTTTAGAATATATCAATTCCTCCGGTCTACTTTCAGAAAAATTAGAATTAAAAGATGTAGAGTTTGCTTATGGTGGACTCAGGCCTCTTGCAGAATCCGGGGGAGAAGATAAAGAAACTTATTCTGCTTCCAGAAAATCAGAATTACAAGATCATTCTAAGGATGGAATAGAAGGACTGATTAGTGCTGGTGGTGGAAAATACACCACGAGTCGCCACTTCGCAGAGAAAATATTCCAACTTATCAAAAAGAAAACATCTAAAAAAACAGGACCTAATGTTTCCGAGAAAAAATTCCTAAAAGGATGTGAAGTCCCAAATATAGAATCTTATTTAGAAACTGCTAAATCTTCTCATCCTAATTTTGCCAAAAATACAATAGAGTATCTGGTCCGAAATTATGGAACTGAATATGAATCTGTTCTGGCATTGGCAAATTCTTCTAAACAATTATCAGAAGTGTTAGATGAAGATGGGGAACTGTCAGCTCAAGTTCTATACGCAATTCGTTTCGAAATGGCGATGAATCTTAAGGATATTTTCCTCCGACGAACAGGTCTTGGAACTGTTGGACTTCCCGCCGATGAGGTGCTTTCTAAAGTTGCTGAAATTGCAGGTAAAGAATGGAATTGGTCGGTTGAAAAAAGATCGGAAGAGATCCAGAAATTAAAACGAAGACTACTCGTTTGAGGGATTTGGTTTTCTCTCGCTTGGTAAATAAATTGCTTTGCAATCGAAAGTAGTTCGTCTAAATTACTTATCGAATGTCTGGAATTTATCCCTTGTCTAATAATATTAAGAATTTATTATATATTATCTGTTTCTCATTTTTTGCAAACTGCGGGGCGATTTCGACCGAGAACCCTTGTGATCCCTCAAGTGATACATTTTTAAACACCCAACTTTTAAAATTCCTTCTAAATGATACGAGCTCTACCTGTGGAGGAGTGGCTGGAAATTCCTGCAGTATTTTTGAGAACGGAGAAGCGGCTACTATCGTCCTGGGCCAATCGGATTTTACGGACAATAGTTCTTTTGGAACGGCCCCCAATCAATTCCGAGGTGTTGGTGGAGCCGCAATGGACGTTCAAGGGGGGCTTTGGATAACAGATGCTTATGGTGGTCCTGCCGATTCTAGAATCATGCATTTTCCCTCACCTTTACAGACGAATGCGAACGCAGATATTATACTTACTGCTAATCCATTGGAGGCCAGACTCATGGCCATGGATTTAACCGGTGGGATATGGGTGGTTGGCGGAACTACTTCAACTGGGAACAAGGTTATACATTATGCTCCCGGAATGAGTTCTGGAGATTCACCTGATATGATGCTTGGAACTGGGGCCTCCGGCAGTGCTTCCGACCAGCTTAATAATCCATTTGGGGTCGCAGTGGATCCCAATGACGGAGGAGTCTGGGTCGCAGATTATTGGAATAACAGGGTTATGCATTATAAACAGCCCATTACAAACAGCATGCAGGCGGACATAGCAATTGGCGTACTAAGCTTAAGTGGCGCAGGAAGCGGGGCCGCGTCGAATACTACAATAAGCAGTCCCACTGGCGTTGCAGTCGATCGAGCAGGAAATCTCTGGGTTGCAGATTGGGGAAATAATCGGGTTTTACAATTTAAGCCTCCTTTTGCAACCGGAATGCAGGCAAGTATGGTTCTAGGGCAGCCTAATTTTTCTACCTTAGGTGGAGGAACAAGCCGCTTTGCCTTACAGGGCCCGAATGGAATTAGCATCCAGCCAAATGGGGCAGTTTGGGTAGCCGATGCGAATAACGGAAGGGCTGTCCGTTTCTCCCCTCCGTTTAGCCTTGGGCAAGGAGCAGATAGAGTTCTTGGCAAACCTGATTTTAATGCCGGCTTTGACGGCACTGCTACTGCAAAAAATATTGGAAGCGTTGTTTCTGTGGTAGTTGCTCCTTGCGGTCTATGGGTAACTGATTCTTTTAATAGGCGAGCCCTCTTTTTTCCTTAAAAGATTTTTGGCGAACCCGCTTTGTATTATTTAAAATTATAATTTTCTAATACAATTGCAATTCCTTGTCCTCCTCCAATACAAAGAGAGGCGACTCCATATCTTAAATTCCTGCGTTTGAGTTCGTAAGCGAGTGCTAATGTTACTCTGGTCCCACTTGCTCCAAGTGGATGGCCGATAGCGATTGCTCCACCGTTCACATTTGTTTTTTCTGGATCCAATCCTAATTCTTTGATCACTGCCAAGGTTTGAGAAGCGTATGCTTCATTGATCTCGAAAAGATCTATATCTTCCAGGCTTAGTCCTGCATTTTGGAGAGCCTTTGGAACTGCGAACACCGGTCCTAATCCCATCATTTTAGGATCGCAACCCACATTAGCATAACCTAATATGGAGGCTAACGGTTTTAATCCGTTTTCTTTTGCCCAACCTTCTGAAGCGAGTAGAACAGAGGCTGCTCCATCATTGATTCCTGATGCGTTTCCTGCAGTGACTGTCCCATCTTTCAAAAATGAAGTTGGTAAATTTTTCAATTGAGGTAAACATTCTTCTCCTCTGATTTGTTCGTCTTTGTCTAGTAAGAAAGGTTTTTTACCTCCAGTTTGAATGGGTATGATTTCAGAGGAGAAGGTTCCGCTTTTTGTGGCCTTCTCCGCTCTTACTTGAGAAATTCCGGCCCATTCATCTTGTTCTGATCTTGAGATTTTAAAATGTTGTGAGATATTCTCCGCAGTCATTCCCATGGTAAGATCTGCAAAACAATCTGTGAGACTTTGGGCCAATCTATCTTCTGCAATTGTATCCCCGTATTTGTTTCCCCATCTGGCACCTTTTAATACAAAGGGAGCATTGCTCATGGATTCTGTTCCTCCGGCGAGGATAAGATCGTTTTCTTTGGAGAGAATTTTGCGCGCTCCAATTAGAATACTTTCGAGTCCAGAACCACAGAGCCTATTAACTGTAAGCGCACTAGATTGTTCTGCAAGCCCGGATCTAAGAGAGATATGTCTAGCAAGATAAGCAGAGTCTTTATTGTCCTGTATTACATTTCCATAAATAGATTCTTCTATTTTAGATGGGTCCACTCCAGTTTTACGAATAGTTTCTTTAGCAGTAATCACTGCCAAGTCAGAGGAGCTATAGTCTTTTAATCCTCCGCCAAATTTTCCAAAAGGTGTTCTTACCCCGTCCACTATGACTACCATCTTTTGTCTCCTCATATGTTGTATATGCACTATATATTGCTTAAAAGTCTATCAAATTCAATTATTCATTAGACCTGGTTTTGGGTTTCCAGAACTGGAATTTTTCTGACTTCTGAAAGTATCCTTAAGGTTTCCTGGAATTTAGGTTTTCCTAATGATTTAGTAAGCTCGCTTTGTGCTTCTTCCCAGAGTAGAATAGCCTCTGCTAATTTGTTTTCTCCCTTTTTAGTAAGAGAAAGATTTCGGATATTCCCTGCTTCTTTTTTTTCTATCCGGATCAGATTATCCCTTTTTAGGATCTCTAAACTTCTTTGCAGGGTTGTTCTATCAATATCAGTGAGCCTAGAAAGATCTGTGATACTACATTCTTCTTCATGTCCAATTCCTACTAAGATGCTGAATTGTGTGATCCTAAGCCCAGAAGGTTTAAGTATAGAATCATAATAGGAAGTAACTAATCTTGCAGTCCTTCTTAAACTTACGTTTAGACAAGATAGTCCTATTTTTTTGAGTTCTAAAGAGGAAGGTTTAGTTTTCATATCTTCTGACCAAATGGTGTGTATGCACTATTCTCGGGTCAAGCTTAAAAATGCTCATAGAGCTAAGAAAGACCAGCTAAAACCGGAAGGTAATTTTCCCGATTTTAGATGATCGTCTATACTTAACTCTTAGCGAACTGCTTTCATGAGTTCTACTAATTGGTCTAGAGCTGCGTTCCAACCGTCGTGAAAGCCCATCTCTTCATGTTTTTTTCTCGTCTCTTCGTCTTTATGACGAGCAAGAACATGATACTTAGTTCCATTACCATGTTTTTCTAATGTAAGTATCGCTGTAAAAAATCCGCCACTAACAGTAGGTTTAAAACCTGGTTCGAAAATATCTGTGAATACAAGTCTCTCATTTTCAACGATATCTAAAAAACATCCACTGTTCGGGAATTCTTGTCCTTCCGGAGACAACATTGTTGTACGGAAGATCCCACCTGGCTTAAGATCGATCTCACAATCGATAGTTTTCCAAGGGGCAGGGGTAAACCATTTTAGGATATGTTCCGGAGTGGTCCATGCTTTCCAAACAAGCTCTGTAGGAACATCCACGATCCTCTCAAGAACTAGATCTGTTTTTGGGTCCGGTTGGTAATAGTTAGTTTTTGCCATTTTCTTTCTCCTTCATTTCAAGTAAGTAACTGTCCAGTTGATCGAGCCTTCTGTCCCAATGGGTGCGTTGTCTGACAAACCAGTCTTCTCCCGCTTTCATGGTGTCTTGGGTAAGTTTATAAGTTCTTACACGACCCACTTTTTCGGAACGAACCAGAGAAGAATCTTCCAACACACCTAAATGCTGCATGAGAGATGGAAGGGCCATTTTAAAAGGCTCTGCCAATTCTCCTACGGTCGCGGGCCCCATGCTCAAACGTTCTAAAATGGACCTCCTTGTGGGGTCCCCAAGAGCATGAAACATATTATCCAGACTGTTACTATACTTAGGCACTTACCTAACTATAGCATAAGAATAAACTTAGGTAAATACCTAAGTTTAAAAAATATGAGAATTTTGGGAAAAAAGTTTGGGGATGTCGAAGTTACTACATTTGGGAATTTTTGCGATCTTAGCGGCTTTGTGTGAGTTTATTGCAGCCCAGCGCCAGGAATCGAAGCGGAAATCCGGCGGTGCGCCGTTTATGGCGAACCGCTGATTGGAGCGGAGAGTCCGGTGCCGTGAAACGGCAGGCGCCCAGACTCTTTAAAATTGAAATCTATGATTTAAAAGGAAAATCTCCCAGATAATCTTTCTTCCCAAGTTCGACTCCGTTATGTCTGAGAATATCGTAAGCAGTTACTATATGAAAGAAGAAGTTCGGGATCATATGATGAAGAGCGTATTCTTTTCCTGTCAGGGATTTGCCTTCCCAACGAGGTAGAGAAATTTTAATATCGGAAGCGTCTTTATAATCTTCCGGTTTCAGCCCTTTCAGAATGCCTACAACGGAATCGATCCGGTCTGTTATTTCAGAAAGAGTTTTTTCCTTATCATCATGAGATTGGAATTGTTTTCCGGTTAAGCGAGCTGCACCTAATTTTGCTGTATCGCAGGCCAACTGGATTTGGCGGATAAAATTGTATTGGTCCGGAGCGAGTCTTGAGTTTAATAGAACATCTATTTCGATCTTTTTGGATTCGGCGAAACTTTTGCCCTTATCTATAAATCGTTTTAGATGATCTAAATTTTTGATTACTTGTGTTACTGTGATTTCGTAAATCGAAATGTCTGACATACTTCCATGGAAAGCTCCGATAAGGATCCAGCAAGCCTTTAATCCGATTGGATTGTTGTAAATTTTATTGGTCCTTGGTATAAAACTTCAGAAACAATCTGAATCTGATTCTATTGCGCCTATTGAAATGGATCCGGCTCCGGATGGAGTAAATGGGCTGGACGAATTTGTTCTTATGCTTCCATAAAAATCAGTTTGTATAAATGGGAATGCAGTGATCGGAAGTGTAATTGTATTTAGATCAACTCCACCATAGATAGAGGAACATGGAGAATTTGCGGATGTTGGAATTCCAACGGGAAGATTAAAATTCCAGATCTTCTCTATATCAATCGTATCTGCAAATTTAGGATCTGCACCGTAACTATTGGAAAAGTCTCCTACAGATTGTCCAGAAATTGGATGAGCACAATCTTCTTGGTTTAATGTGCTTCCGCAGAAGATATATTGGTCGAAACCTATGACAACTGGAACACTTACAAAATAATTATTTCCTCGAATGACCGAAGGTGTCTCTGGAGGACTTCCAAAAATAAGCCCAGCACTATTCGCTGCTAAATTTCTGGAGAAAATTTGGTTATTTAGAATTTTATGAATTCCGAATCCTGCCTGAGTAAATATTCCTGCGGATGTTCCAATGGAAGAATTTGTAGAATTCCCTATATAAATATCATTATTTATAATATTACTAGAATCTACTGCGTCAGTAAAGATGATCCCATAAGAATTTTCAGAAACCAAACTTGGATTTAAGTATTGATAAGCATTGATTTTATTTTCTGAAATGATCGCTCCTTCAAAAATTCCTGTTTCTATCCAAACTCCTGCGCTAAATCCTGCAGGTTCTATACTAACCAGTCCGTCTAAAATATTTCTGGAAAGTATGATAGGTTGTGCAGCGGAACCGGATCCTTCTAACATTGCTCCTATAGAATGAGATCTTCCTGAACCTCCTCTTAGCCAATTTTCAGTCACGATCACATTATCAGATTGATTGATTATGAGTCCTGCACGGATCCCAAATCCATTTGAGTTTGTTTCATTTCCAAAAATCATATTTTTAGAAATAATGATTTGTCCTAGATTGTTCCTTGAATCTAAAACTTGGATCCCAGTGGAATAATCTCCTATCAAATTCATCTGTATTTGAAAGCCGCTCACCGAAAGATTTGTAGTGGGAGAACTTAAAGAGGTAGTGGAGATCAAAATTGCATTACAAAAATTTGAGAAGGAAGTCCCACAACTGGAAAGAGTATCATCTACAATTCTTGTAGGATGAATGCTTGGATCAGAATCCAGATCCGGAAATCCAGGAGCAAATCCACCGAATAGGGAAGTAGTTCCTCCTAAGAAAATTTGGGAGATGGGAGTATAACTTCCTTCTGCAACAAAAACTGAACAAATAGATCCACTTAAATCGCATTCTTGGACACCTTTTTCTATACTTCTACAGAAAGCACTTGGACCAAAACCCGTTCCACATCCTGGATCATCTATTCCATTATTTTCATCTACTAAACGAATATTCGAAGAAGTTACAAAATCATAATGGATTGGATTTCCATTTTGGATAGGAATGCTTTTTGCAGTACAACCGATTAATTCGAAAAATGAATTTCCAGGAGGTCCCCATTTATCTGGAGAATTCGGAAGGATTACAATTGTATCGTCATCAGGACCGGAAGGATAAGTGATACTTGGTGGATTCCCAAGAGAAGCCACATTATTTTTTCCAGCAATTATAATCGGATCGAAACTACAACTCCCAGGATCTACTCCATGAAAAGAAAGCCGGATAGAAACTTTACCATTCGGAGTCAATATCTTGGACTTAGGAAAAATTTCTAAAATGGAAATACAATCCAGAAGAAGAGTTAGTGCGGCCCCGGACATGTTTCCATTTCCCGAACCATTCGGAATAAAAGAGCAGGAATGACTTGTAGGAATCGATACAAAACTAACGGAATAATTTGCGGAATCTCCTACTTTATGTGCGAATGTTTTTGTTCCATCTCCAGTAAAAGTGATTTTATCAGATTGATTCTGGAGAACTAAAGGAGAAGTTCCTGCAATCGAAGGATCTAAACCGATCACTTTGACTGATAGATCATAGAATACTTTTCCACAACTTATAAATATTACAGTTCTTGGATATATAATTGGTCCATCCGGATTGCTGATCTTGCATTGTTGTTGGACAGAAGCTCCGGATATTCCTATTACGGAAACTGAATATTCATTTCCCATTTTGACCAGTGTGGGGAATGTTTTAGACCCATTACTCGGAAAATCCAAAGTTTCTCCTAATAGATTGGAAACAGTAAGAGTTCCTGAACTTAAGCCCGAAACTTGGACAAAAACTTTGATAGGAGTATTGAATGCATCTATATCTGTTTTTAAAGTGAAAAGATCTAAAAGTGTAGATGCTTGTGGCGGTTTATAACAATATATATTTGATAGAAAGAAAAGAAGAAAAAATAGGACCCTGTAAGAATAATATTTCATTTTTCTTAACAAGGATCCGCTTAAAGTTTACTGGATGGAAGTCTGGGGTGGAAAATCCACAGAATTCCCTGGAGAAGAGATTTTGATCGGGTAGAACGTATGAGTGCTTCCATCAAAATTAGGATCGAAAATATAAACTCCATCTCCTAATGCGCCTGCACTTGTATAACATCTGGAAGTTCTGCAAGTAGTGGAACTTCCCATCGTAAAGTTCATTCCAAGTACACTTCCTGAATAATTTGTAACAGTTCCGAGAGCGCCACTGGTAGAATTCAAAGGAGAATGATATACATCAAAGAATGAGGAACCACTTTGGGTACATCTTAGATCATAACCCAACAAAACTCTTGAACCTATATTTCCTGGAGAAGGAACATAGGTTTGGAATCCAGTGCCGTTTGGATTACATCCATTTGGGAGCGTATCCCTTCTGATCTGTGTAGGAACTCCTGACAAATTTCTCCATTCCATTAAGCTGGAATCGATTGTGTTATCAGTGATTCCCATATTGGATCTATTAAAGAAAAGCCATACATCTGAAGAAGTTCTTACAAATTTTGGATAAGCTGCACCAGCAGAACTTACTGGAAAGATTGCCCCGGTGGAACCGGTTCCGGAAGATAAGAACAATTGATTTACCTGAGTTGCTGCAGCATCCGTAAAACGATATACAGCTAGGTAATTATTAGGTGCATCATCCGTATCATTATCATGAAATTCGAATGCAGTTACATATTTACTTCCATCCCAAATTACATCTGAATATCCGAAAGTGGATCCTACTGTTCCAAGAACTGATTTGATGGTTGTAGGAGTTCCAATTAATGTCCCATCCGGATGAATTCGTACATATCTTGCTAAATTTGGGAAAGAAGTGCTTCCTCCGAACTCTACAAACACAACTACGAACTCGTCCAGATCAGCATTATAAGCAGAAGATAATGTACTGATCTTAGCACCCGAACCTGTGGAAGCGGTTCCTGAAACAGTAATATCTGAACCTATAGCAGTTTGTTCTATATCCAAAAATCTAGCTTTGATTGTATTTCCTGCCGAGGTCCAAACCGCTAGGTATTTGCTTCCTGACCAAACAAGATCTAACATAGGCAATCCTGCACTTGTGCTGAAAAACATAGGAGTTCCTACAACACTAGAGGTCTTCTGATTCACCTGATATAGATTCATGACCGGAACACTTCCAGAAAACCAAGTCCCGAAAACTGCTAAATTTCTTTCGCAGTCAATTTTAGAAGCAGCAACTAAACCTGCTTTTCCTGAATCCCCAGTAAGAGTGCAATTCTGCCCTCCAGTAAAAGTTCCTAGATCGATTGTAAAATTTGTGCCTGCATCTAATGCATCTGCGAAGGAGAAGGTTCCGTTATCCGAAATTTGGAGTGTTTGGGTCTCTGAAGTATCCGTATTTGTCAAAGTTAGATTCATCTCTTTACCTGATTTATTCAAGTATCCGATAACGTTAACTTTAACAAGAGAAGGTCCTGGAGTATTACTCCCAAAAACTCCTATGTTTCCGTCGAATGCGATTGCGCCTATCGCAGAGGAACTTGCGTCTATACTGACTGCTTTTGCGTTATTACATCCAGTAAAAAGAAGTACGATCAAGAGTAAGACGGTCACGAATAGGGCAGCTTTTAGAAGAATATCCTGGACTTCCTCGTCTTTCAGAAACTTTTGCATGTCTTAACTCCCTCGTATAACTCTCGTTTGTTTTAGGGTCGGCTTCTGAAAAAACAGACAAGTCGTTCCGGTAAATTTGATGGGAAAACGTGGCTGAGAGGGGAGTTCGGAACGAACGTTACTGATTGCGGAATGGGAGTATGGTTAAGAAATCTTCTTGGTTTTTGTTCCTAAAAATATCCGTTCAACTCTATTAGAAATGCGTGAGGATTAAAATTACTTCCCTTATAATTTGGGATCTGGTAACCGAATGAGATCGAATATTTTTCACTTACATTATAGGAAAAGCCGCATACGGAAACTCCTAGAGAATTCACTCCGGAGATACTATCACATAAAAAATCCAAACGATTCGGAATGATCTCCACGCTGAGTCCGTACATAAACCCGCTTAACTGGACACCGGGTTCTGGACTCGGAAGTAATTTCTGTTTATATCTTCCGAAGAACGCGTTATTTCCCATGTAGGCCCCTAAATAAAATTTCGCACCCAAACTTTTTAGCTCATAAGAACTCATACCAAAATTGAAAGTGGCAAAATTTGAATCGGAGGCTGTCTGGGCGAGACTTACGCCTGACTTTGTTCCGAAACTGAACGCGAGAGATTCAGAAACTTCTATTTTTTTCTGATAAATTAAGAGTAAGTTTGGAGAAACATAAGCTTCTGGATATAAAGTATTAGTAGTTGGGTAATTTCCAGTTTGGGGAGAGTAGGTTTGCAAAAAATAATTACCAGCATACAATCCGATCTCTTGGTTATCTCCTAATCCATACATATACGTTGTATCGAACTGAGTTCTATCAGAATAGAATATGACTTGTTCTTGTAGAAAATTTCTGTCTTTTCCGGTGATTTTCATGTCCGGCACATTGAATAGATCTTGCTGGGAAAATATAAATCCGGAAGGAAGCAAGAATAGTTTAGAATATATGAATACCCTTTTAATAGAAGGGAAAAATTTTTGGCTCAAATAGAATTCCTTTGATCCGTAAACGCATAAATATCCTTACAAAAAAGAATATTTGAGATTTATAATATTCTCCGCATCAAGCGAAGGTTTGGATTAGGAAAGAATAGGCGGGGGTCTTGCGAATAAATAAGGTTCTAATTTAAAAGAACGAAGATCCGTTCTGGAAAAATAGATGAAGCAGATTAAAAAAGATCTTTTTAAATTACCGAAAGAAGAGGGATCTTTTTTGTTCTTATCCTTTTGATGATAGTCTTCATTTTGATCTAATTGGGTAGAATGGTTCGAGGAAAATCTAGGTTTAGATTTTTGAGAAGGAAGTCTGAAACTGGAGGAATGACTTCTTTTATAAAGTAGATAGTTATTATATGCAGTTTCCTCGTAATCGTTTGGTGCAGTCAGGAAAAATGCAACCAAGGCCAGGATGAATAGATTCAAGCGAGGCATTCAGAGAAACCTAAGGACATTTTTTAAAAACCAGCCAAAATGAAAATTAGAAATTTCGAAGATATCCCTCAAATGAGGGAGTAAGTTTTTTTTTCTAATTTTCCGGTTTGTTTCTCAAATTTTTATAATTGGGTTGTAACAGCGTCTGCTATCGAATGTAAATATATTTGCATGCGAAAATTTCTGGAAAAAGGAATTCCTTACGGGATAGCGGCACTTCTTCTTTTCTTTTTAGAATCCTGCTCGCTCAAATCCATGAATCTTGCATTCGAAGCTCTGCTTGAGGCTCAGATTGCATGCGTAGTTGCAGGAGATACCTGCGTAGACGCAAGCACCACTCCACCGCCCGCTGATACAACTGCTCCTACAGTCACACTCACAAACCTTCCCACCACCGGGAGACCTACAGTGGAAACAGGATTTCTTATAGGAACTTCTTCTGACGATACCTTGGTTTCTGCAGTGCAGATTAGTATCGATGGAGGGGCTTATAGTACTGCGAGTGGAACTACTAATTGGCGTTTTGCATTGCCTACAGGTTCTTTAACTTGGAAGCATGGATATTTTCATTCTATCGATATCAGAAGTGTGGACTCCAGCGCAAATATTTCTACAATACTGAGTTTGAATGTTAGAAAAGGTTATAATCGAGATCTGAACGGGGACGGTTATGCCGATATAGTCGTCTTGGCTCCTGGAGATGCTTCCGGAATGGGAGCGGCCTATATTTTTAATGGAGGAGCATCCGGAATTGCTGCGACAACTCCAAGTGCGGCGGACCATTCTATCACAGGACAAGGAAGAATGGGATATGCATCCGCGATGGGGGATGTAAACGGGGATGGTTACGGAGATCTTGCGATAGGAGCTTCAGATTATTCAGGATTACAAGGGATCACTTATATATTTCACGGAAGCACTTCTGGTATTATTACGAACACAGCTGCAGGTGCAAACCGGATCTTAAATTATGCCGGTTCAAATGAATTCGGTTATGCGATTGCACTCGGGGATGTGAACGGGGACGGATATGATGATCTTGCAAATGGTGCCTATCATGTTTCCGGATATTCAGGACTTGCATTTATTTATTATAGCACAGGATCTGGAGGGATTTCCTCAACCGCTGGCACTACTATTTCAGGTCCAGGCGGAAGTAATTTTGCCTGTGGGCTAGGACTCGGAGATATAAATGGAGATGGATTCTCTGATCTGATCGTAGGCGGAAATGCATATGCAGGTGGTAATACAGGAGGAGTCTGGATCTTCCATAGCGCTGGATCTGCCGGAGTCACGGTGAGCTCCTATACATCAGCAAACACTACAATAGTTGGAGAGTCTGCGAGTAATTTTGGGATCCGTATATATACCGGAGATGTGAACGGGGACGGATATGCAGATCTTGCTGTAGGAGCTCCTCAATACGGTAGCTATTATGGAAGAAGTTACGTATTCAATAGCACCGGGACGACAAGTGGGATCACTGTTTCTGCAGCTACAAGTGCAAACACGATAGTCAGTGGCTTTTCTGTAAGTGCTGTAGGACTCGGTGTTGCGCTTGGAGACATTAACGGAGATGGATACGATGATTTTGTTACAGGCGCTCAAAGTTATTCTTCTTCGCAAGGGAGAGTTTATGTAAATTTAAGCGATGGTGCTCAAGCCTCTAACGGTTCTGTAAATTTAATTGTGGGGGAATCTACTAATCAATCTTTTGGAAATGCTCTCATGATCTCCGACATAAATGGGGATGGTCTAGGAGACTTGATTGCTGGAGCAGTTACTTATCCGGATGGGGTTGCATTATCCGGAAGAGTTTATATTTTTCACAGTATCGGTTCCGGGTATCTGGCGACAGTTGCAAGTTCTGCAAATACGATTATATCAGGGGGCACTGGAAGTGAATTCGGAAGTAATCTCGTAGATGCAAATATTCCGAAGGACCTATATCCTAAATTTTTAGGAGTTTGGACCTTCGGAAATTTAGAGAATTATAGGATCCAAATTTAAGAAATCTGAATATTTAGGTCAGTTTCGGTCTTCTTTTTTCCTTCAAAGCACTCATTGCTTCTAATAGATTTGCGACTACTTTTGGATCTTCAAAACTACTCTTAGTAAATTCCAACTGGGATTCGAATTTATCATTGATCTCTTTATTAATTGCAGCCTTGGTTCTTCTATACGCGCTTGGAGCAATCGCCATTACTTCATCCAATTTTTTCAAAACAAGTTTACGTAAATCTTCCTTATTTTCTGCAGTTTCGTTGATTAAAGAAATTTCCTTTGCTTCTCCTGCTTTATAAGCAGTTCCCAAAAGACAAACCTCGTTTAAATATTCTGATTTTACAGTGATCTTCAATTTATCAATAAAGCTGATAGGAAGAGGAAGCCCAACAAGAACTTCAGTAAATGCAATCCTTGCCTTACCTTCTAACATAAATTTGAAATCGCAAGCGAGAGTCATAACTGCACCGCCGCCCATAGCGTAACCGGTTACTTCTGCAAGAAGTGGTTTTCCAAAACTCAATAGTTTGCCGAATAGGATCACAATTTGACCCATCTCCGCTGTGAGTTTTTCTCTAGGAGTATTTAAGATATTCTCTGCATCAATTCCGTTGGAAAAAAATTTAGGATTATCGGAACTTAGAAGGACTGCACGGATGCTATCGTCCTTATCGATCTCAGCCAGGATATTTTCCAGCTCTATCATATTCTCTCTGGTTAGAGAATTCTGATCGTTAGTTTGTATTTTGATACATTCTGCTCTGCCGTTTTTTAATTGGATTGGTTCCCTTAAATAGTTCATAGGGCATGATTAGGAACTCTAACATAAGTGAGCTACTCGAATTTTATGGTTTAAATCACAAACTAATCATGCCCGTGCATTCTGATCTTAAATTTTATCTAAAACCTCCGGATGCGCTTATTCTTTCTCCAGTAAGCCAATAAGAATCTTCTGAAGCTAAGAACAAAGCCACCTTTGCGATATCGTCTGGTTGACCTAATCTTCCCAGAGGAGTTTTAGAAATAATCTGTTTCTCCATATCACTTCCGATCATCCCAAGTCTATGAGCTCCTTCTGTTTCCACACCGCCGGGAGCGATCGTATTCACTCTAATCTTTTTAGCACTAAGCTCCAATGCCAATACTTTGGAAACAGTATCAAGTGCTCCCTTAGTAGAAGCATATACAACTGAATTCGGTACAGGAATTTCACTGACTACAGAACTAATATTGATCACTGATCCACCCTCAGGTGCAAAATGGCTCAAGGATTCTTGTGTCGCAAGAATCGGACCAAGGACATTCGTATTCATTTGTCTATGGAATTCATCTTCCGTAACTGCTTCCAAAGGAGCGAAGTCGAAAATTCCTGCGTTATTCACTAGGATATTTACCGAACCGAAAGCCTTCTTTGTTTCTGAAAATAAACGTTTAACGTCGGAAGATTTAGACATATCACCTTGCACTGCGATTGCCTTACCTCCACTTTTTTCAATTTCTGCTACGACCTTCTCTGCTCCTTCTTTACTAGAAGAGTAGTTCACTACTACGGATGCACCTGCGGAACCTAATGTTTTTGCGATACTTGCTCCAATTCCTTTGGAAGCTCCTGTTACAACTGCGACTTTACCTTTCAACTGACTCATAAGATCACTCCTGATTATTCGGATCTAATAATTTTATAGTTAGACAAGTATCAAAGTATTTGTTTTGAAAAATATTTCGATATTTCGATAATTATCAAAATAAGGAACGAAATAGGCGTCGGTCGGTTTTATTTATATTTGGGAAAGTTTGTCCAGATAGGCTTTAAATACATCCCTTCTTAGGATAATATTTACGAATTTGCCGTCTTTAGAGGTTTCTATCAGACCTGCATTTTCCAATTCCTTAATATGATGAGAAAGAGTAGCAGGGCTTATATCTTGGGATTTGTTCAGAGCACTGCAGGCAGTAGGTTCTTTAGTTGAGCCTATACATTGTAAAAGTTGAAATCTTCTAGGCTCAGCAAGTGCTCTAGAAATTTTAGTAAATTCCTTTTCAGTGAGTTTGACTGGCTTTGGGTTAGGCACTCTCTCCATGATTACTTCTTTAGACGGTTCTGTCTAAGAGAAATTTTCATTTTTGAGAGCCCCTTTTTTTCACGAATAAGCTTCTGAAACAGAGACAATTCTTCTTACTGCTGAACACATATGAACTTTTTGGAAACAGAGCAGCTATCATTGCCGGAGCTGATGGATCCTGAGCCCAGAGCATTTCCAATTCCATACTGTCCTGTAATCCCTGAGCTGATATCGTCAGTCCACATATTACAATGATTACTCGCGGTGGTCCAGTTGGAGTTCAAACCTGTCCAGAAAGAGTCGGATCCACTTGCACTGAATGCTGTGGTCAAACTTCCAAAACTGAAAAGTTTAGAAGAATTTGTAGTAAATACTTTATTAGAATAAGGTAAACTACCACTCTTCAAATAATAATCTCTACTAGCATCTAAGACCCAATTAGTTTGTCCTGTTGCATTCGTTCCTGTAGTAGTGGCAACTCTTGTGGAACCATCTACGATCAAAGCCTTATATGTGGCACTGCCCATATCTGTTGGTTTATTTGGATCAGCACCATCATTACAACTATCATCTGCGACTGTCATTCCTGAGTTCAGGTTCCCACTTTTCGTAAGTGAAGTCACCCAAATCAGCTTATCATTATCCAAGTTTTGGACTCCACAATAATCGGGTGGCTGATACTGGTCAAAAGTTGCATCGCTGCTTGTTAAAAGACTGAAAGATACACAACTATTCTGGGTTCCATCTACTCTATTATCATTTTTACCTGTAATAGTAATGGTCTTATTCACATTATAATCAGAAGAGGTGAATGTAAGACTTGTAGGACTCACATTTGCACATTCGGTGCTTCCAGATTTGCAGGAAAGAGTGAATGTGACATCTCCTGTAGGTGGAGAAGCAAGTCCAAGTTTTACTTTGAATGTCGCACTTGTACCGTCTTCACTCGTATCTCCTGATATATTCGAGAATGTTAATACTTGCTCGTCGTCAATATTTCGGATAGGGGTAGAAGGGGCGGTATATGTTAATCCTCCTGTTGCTGCCCCATAAACGATATTATATAGAACATTTCCATCTACAAGTGCATCGTCCACACCAGTTGCTACGATCTTATTTGTTCCAGAGGAGATCATAGTATTCCAGTTTCCGGAAGTGATTGTTGCAGAGGCAGACACATTTCCTTCTGTAGTATCATCACTGGAAGCAGGGACTGTTACTGTAGAACTTGGAGAAGATTGTGAGATTAAGTAAATAGTCGCAGTTCCTCCACCTTCACTTGTGGAGAATCCTCCGGATCTTCTGCAGGAAGAGATCAAATTAGAAACATCATTATCACAACTATAATATACGAAAGAAGGATTTTTGACGAATGTGGTGCTTCCATATTTATCATCAGTAGTCGTTGTAGAAGTGGAAACCGTATAATCATGGTTTCCTTCATTTGCACCATTGGAACTTCCTGTTACATAAACTTCTCTATCTTGGTTCCATCCTCCTGCGACATTTTTAGCAGGAGTAAATACTAAGCTAGAAGTATTTAAGATTCCATCGTTAGTAGTGCTTCCACTAGAAAGATTTAAAGTAACATTAGAAAGAGGCTGAGATCTTAGTCGGATGGTAAACTTGGAATATGTTTGAGGGTCCAGTTTGGCTGAATCATCAGTAGCAAACCCATTGAGGGAGACCGAAGAATTACTTGTGAGAGTAGTATTTCCATTCGCAACGATCACAAAACCAGCGGTATCATCATCCAAATTGTTTACTGTAACAAAATTCGGACTAGGAGTTCTGTTGCTGTATTTAGAATCAGAACTTGTTGCTTTGTTCACTCTAACTTGGTACTGAACATTTCCGTCCATCACATCATCGTCTACACCTGTTACCACAACGGATTGAGGTGTATTCCAATTAGAAGGAGTGAATATAACCTGTGTTTGATCGATCGTACCTTCTTGGTTACTTGAGTTTACAGAGTCTTTCTTTTCGTTAAAAGAAACAGTGACATTGGATGTAGGTTCACTTGTAAGAACTACTGTGAAAAATGCATTTTGTCCCGCTTCATTCGTATTCGTGCTTAAGGTAGAAACTGTAATCCCTGGGCTATCATCGTCAGTAATATTTACTTTTACATCAGGAGGATTCTCATTTCCATAATCTGTAGCTGTTCCTAAAACTACATTTACGATCACGTTCCCATCTGCGATCTGATTATTGATTGGAGTTACAGTAACAGTTTGAGGTGTATTATAATTTGCTGGAGTGAATGTAAGTAGAGAAGTATCTACAGTTGCCCTGGATAGATTTGAACTAGAGACTGGAATTGTTACATTGCCAGGAGGTTCTACAGTTAATACTACTGTGAATGTTTTTGCCGTTCCTGCTTCATTGATATTTAATGTAGTAGGCGTGACTATTATTGCAGGTTCTTCATAATCTATATTAGTGACAGAAACAGAAGGTAATATTATATTATTATAATTTGTATCTGGGCTGGTGGTATTTCCTAGATTGATCTTGTACTGGATATTTCCGTCTGTAAGGACATCATCCACTCCGGTTATTGTTACAACTTGAGGAGTGTTAAAATTCCCACTAGTAAAGGTTAAAGAAGAAGGGGATACTGTTCCTTCTGAAAGATCGGAACTTTGTATAGTAGGAATTACAACATTGGCAGAAGGTGGCTTACTCAAAACTACAGTGAAGCTGGCCGTATTTCCTTTCTCGGTAGTTATCAGGTTTTTTTTAGGAGAAACTACAATACTATATGAATCATCATCTATCACTGTAATCCCTATAGAAGGAGTGAATAAACCATTATATGATTTGTCCTCGCTTGTCGCTTTTCCTACGTAAAGGGAAATGTCTTTGTTTCCTTCTATAGCTAAATTGTCTATACCTGTGATCGTAATTGTTTGAGGAGAATCCCAGTTGCCCGCAGTAAAAGTCACCGTAGGAACAGAAACGGTGGCGCGATCAGTATGGCTCAGGCTAAGAGGTAGGGTAACGTCCGCGGTCGGGATCTTATTCAGTCGTATCTCTATATCCAAGGTCCCGTTCGTAGGATTTTCGGGAACTGCATAAGAATAATTGGGAGAAGTAATAGTGACCCCGTTTGCAGCCTGTGAATATTTTTCACTCACTCCGAAGAGTATATAATCCAAAGAATTCGTCGAACCCTTACATTGTAGCAAAAGTAAAGCCAAAAGAATAGAGATAGAAATTGGATGCCTTTTACGGATTCGTTTCATCGACCTCGGTCCAGTAATATTCTGTGATTAAGTCTACGCATTCTCAGACGAATATTTACTCTAACCTTTTTCAGATATTTCGTAAAAAAGTTTTAGACTATTCCTTAAGTGCCAAGTGATAGTTTTCTTTTTAAGAAAATTTTAGAACTTACATAAGACTTTGCGAATATTATAAAAAAATAGTATCTTATCCGAGATCCATCCTGCACAAGGGTCATAACTTTCTTCTACTATCCGAATTCGAGTGCTGATTTATAATTCTCGTATATTATTTCTATTCTTCTTAGCCGTATCGTTTTTCTTTCTGGACTGCGCTCGGACTAGATATGCCATCGTTGAGTCTAAAACATTCCAAAAATTTTGCGGATGTGTTCCAGAGGATGAAATCCCTGCTAACTCTAAAGAAGAAGCCTTAGGTAAATTAAGCGAAGGCTCTTTAGATGATTTAGGAACTCCTAATTACCTGGAAATCATGTATAGGGGTTTGAAAAAGGCATTCGAGTATTCTGGTACAACATTTGAGCAATCAGAAGAAGGGCTGAAAGCCCCGGGTGTAGAGCTCAAACGAATAGAAGAAGATAAAAAATTAAGAGAACTTTTGATCATCATAGACGGGGACGTTGCATTTCCTTCCGGTAGATCTACTCTGACCCCCAAGGCAAAAGAACTTATCTCTAAAATCGCGGACGCGTTAGTTGCTTATCCTGAAACGAATGTTCGGATCGGTGGACATACTGATACTCCAGGTTCTTTCACTTCAAATTTAAAATTGAGTAAGGAAAGATCCCAGGCAGTAAAACAAGAACTTAAACAATCTCATGAGATTGCAGAAGAAAGATTTAAGGAAGTGGATGGATACGCAGATTTGCGTAAGATCGTAGATACTTTCTTCTCTGAAAAAAAGAATCGAAGAACCGAAGTATATGTCGGAACAGTTCGGATCGTGTATTAAGAGGATCCGAATGAAGTTCTTTCCAATTTTGAATTTTAGAATTTTATTAATCTTCTTCCTATTATTACCTTTTGTAAATCCAGTTTTTGCCCAAGGCCAAGAACCTGAAAAAGCAGAACAACAGCCACTGCCTAAACAGGATGATACTCCTAAAGAAACTTCTTCTTGGTTTAATGATCAGAATGATAAGTTCAGTAAAGTTTTTGAACATAGGCTGATGTTTCGTACAGGTGCAGGGATTGGAAATCTTTCTCCTGCAGTATTGAATGAAACAGGTCCCGCTTGGTCCAAGGATTCTATTTTAAGAAATATAATGGATCCGGATTCTCCTCCTTCTTTCCCATATAAAGAAGCTAAATCCTTAGGAGTCCAAACCCAGGCTTGGGATATCAGTTATGGGTGGAAAAATCGTTTTGAGATCCAATCTGCAAGAAATTCTGCATTAGGAAAATATGGTAAAGAAGAACCTGCTTCCACAAGTTTTATTACTCCTAGAACGGATCTATATTGGACTTCCGCATTCGAAGGGAATCGGTTGCTTAGATTTAATGGTATAAATGATCATTTAAGATTTTCTTATATTCATCCATTTACTTCTAGATTCAGGATCGGGCCTTCTATAAATTTTCATAGATATACGGAACAGGATACTAGTTCTTATGGATCTTATTCCACTTCTCGTCCTGGTGCTCCAGTGCCAGATAAGGCGACCTGGTCTGTTGGCGGAAATGTGGAATCTAATTTTTCCATGAAGGGAATACTGCCTGGGATCTATCTGAAATTCAAAATAACTGAATGGTGGGAGATCCGTTCTCGTTTGGAATATTTGGATAGAAAGGGAAATTTTTCCGCAATCGGGACCCAAGTATTGCAAGAGTCAGTTTCAGGAGGACCTGGAACGTATAGTATTTCCGTTCCGGCTTATGGCGGTAAAGTTTCAGATAAGGGAACGATCTTTATGTTCGAGTCTTCCTTTAGATACTGCAGATTTAGTCTCGATATTGGACTGATCCGCCAAGATATTACTAGATCTTATTCCATGTACGTGGGTGATACTGTTGGAACTGTTTCTACAAACGATTATCTATTACGTTTCCCGAATATAGATTTGGGACAAATGAGTCATCATTCCAAACAAATTTTAACTGAAATTTATATTATGCCAGGAGCCTCGTTTTTCTACGATTCTGACGGCATCTATTGATCCATTCTATATTTCCTCCTTAAAGTCCATTTAGTCGATTCACCTTCCTGGTTTTGTAACCAAAGACTTTTTATATAAAATTGCATAATTTGAGTTATTTTGACCCAGATTTGAAATAAATAGTTGATTTCAATTTCCAAAAAACCGTAGAATATCCCCTCGGTTTGGACCTGGGAAGTTTTATAAAAAGTTAAAATATGGCAGCTAAGGATAGTACCGAGATAGAGATGCAGTTCCAACTTCTACATAATAAAAGTTTTGCAAACGATCTTTTGCATGATCTATCCATCACAGTCACGGAGATGTTCCGAGACCCTGGTTTTTATAGATCCATTCGAGATAAGATCATCCCCATTTTTAAAACTTATCCATTCATAAAGATCTGGCATGCTGGTTGTTCTACTGGAGAAGAAGCATATTCCATGGCAATCATTCTAACAGAAGAAGGTCTTATGGAAAGAACAACTATCTACGCTACTGACTTTAATCAAAGAGCATTGGATGATGCTAAACAAGGTATATTTTCGAATAATCTAATAAAGGAATATACCGCAAATTACCAAGCTTCAGGGGGAAGGTCCTCTTTCTCGGATTATTATACCGCCGATGAAAATATGGCGATCATGAATAAAAATCTAAAAAAGAATATAGTCTGGGCTCCAAGGAAGGGATGTATTTTAGCGAATTAAAGGATGTATACCAAGAGTTGGACTCTAGACAGATAATATTCAAGAAGAAGTATTAAAGGTTTTTAAAGTAATTATGGGATACAGTGCAATTGTAATTGGAGTTTCTTCTGGAGGGCTAAATGCTCTTGGGAAAATTTTACCTTCTTTGCCTCAAAATTATCCAATCCCGATAGTGATCGTGCAACATGTAAGTCCTCGTTCAGACGGATACTGGGTAGAGAGTATGGATAAGGCCTGCAAATTATTTGTGAAAGAGGCGGACGAAAAGGAAAGTATAGAAAGAGGAAATATTTATATGGCTCCTGCAAATTACCATCTACTGGTAGAGCAGGATAGAACATTTTCCTTAAGCACAAAAGCAAAGGTAAATTTTGCAAGACCCTCCATAGATGTACTTTTTGAATCAGCAGCAGAAGTTTATGGAAAAGAATTGATCGGGCTTATTTTAACCGGATCCAATTCAGATGGGGCCTTGGGCCTAAGAAAAATAAAAGAAGAAGGTGGACTTACAATCGTACAAGACCCCGAAACAGCGGAATCATCTTCTATGCCAGCACATGCTATTTCTACTTCTTCCGTGGATTATATTCTTCCTTTAGAAGAGATCCAAAAATTGCTGATCAAATTAGGCGAGAGTGATTAAAGTGGATTTGAAAAACTTAACGATCCGAGCTAAACTCTTTTTAGGTTTTTCCATTTTGCTCATTATATTCGTGGGCACTTCCGTATTCGTAATAGATAAACTCTCAGAATCAAATACTCGTTTAATTAGGATTGTAGATGGTTCTGCTAAAAGGGTGAATTTATCTAACGAGATCAGATTCCATTTATTTTTTGATCTCATCGGTTATCGCTTGTGTGGGAACCGTTGTCGTGATATCTATCTGGATCATTCGAAGTATAACTGCTCGGATCTGATAAAGATATCTTGGGAATGGCATTGCTGAAGATGGCCCAGACACTGCGGCTGACAACTTCTAAAAAAGAAGAGCCGATCGTAGAGATAGGGTGCAATCAATCTGATGGAGAAAATACTTACTTCATAAAAGACAATGGCGCTGGTTTTAATATGAAATACCAGAACAGACTTTTTGGGGTGTTCCAAAGATTACATGATAATCGAGACTTCGAAGGAGTGGGCATCGGACTTGCGATCGTTCATAGGATTGTCACTCGTCACGGCGGAAAAGTTTGGGCAGAAGGTGAAGTGGGTCAGGGGGCGACCTTCTATATTACACTTCCTCATATCCAAGAAATTTAATTTTGTTTTTTAGGTTTACCCATCCAGCGTAAAGGGCCGCTTCCATATCTTCCTAACTTATCTTGAGGGTTTGCTAATTTACAAGTGAGAAGGGAAAGGCAACCACAACCAATACAAACAGAGAGTCCATTTTTTAATCTGTGAAGTTCCGCAATCTTCTCCTCTATACGTAAACTCCAAGTTTTAGAAAGTTTAGACCAATCTTGCCCATTAGGAGTATGATCTTCTGGCAATTTTGAGATTTCCGCAGCAATCTCATCCAATGAGAGTCCCACTCTTTGTGCAAATACTACAAAAGCGATCCTTCTCAAAACGTGTCTTGGATATTGTCTATGACCAGAACCTGCTCTTACTGATCGGATCAATCCTCTTTCTTCATAAAAACGTAATGCAGAGGAGGCGACCCCGCTTCTTTTGGATACTTGCCCGATACTTAAAAATTCGTCTTTATCCACTACATTCTCCTAAATCTAAACTTAAAGTAAACTTTAGGTTTAGATTTTACTAAAATAGCGATTTAAGCACAAACATTTTCGAATTTTTTCCGGAAAAATCGTAAAAAAAACGCCTCAGACTCTTTACTTCAAGTTCACTTTAACTTGTATAATTTGATTACCTAAATAAAGAAAGGGTGTTCTATAATGTTATTAGAAAAGATCAGTACCGGCTCTGGCCTTAGATTAGGAATTATTTTAGCGAGTACCAGAAAAGGTAGATTCGGAGAAACGGTCGCAAAATGGTTTGAAGAGATCTCTAAACAAGATTACAGATTTGAAACTGATTTAATCGATCTTTCTGAATTTTCTCTTCCGTGGAATATGTCAAAGGATATGGACTCGGATCTTCCCTTATTCTCGGATAGAATCGCAGAAGCAGATGCTTTTGTAGTAATTACACCGGAGTATAACCACGGATATCCTGCTTATTTAAAGTTGGCAATTGATTCACTTCATGAAGAATGGAATGCGAAGCCTCTTGGATTCGTTTCCTATGGAGGAAGTTCAGGCGGTTTAAGAGCGGTGGAGCAACTTCGCAATGTATTTGCGGAATTAAGAATGACTACCGTTCGTAACTGTGTTAGTTTTCATTGGGCTCATGCCAGATTCCATAACGGAAGACCTACAGAGGAATTTCGTTATACATCTGCAGCTGAGAAATTATTGAATGAATTGTATTGGTGGGGAAACGTTTTGAAACAAGCTAGAATGAATTTCCCACAATCTGTTCTTAGGTCCTGATTTTAAGGAATAAATATGAAATTTACGTTTAGTAAATACCAAATCTTTGTAGTCGCCTTATTGGCATTTATCCAATTCACAGTGGTTCTTGATTTTATGATCTTATCTCCATTAGGAGTTCAGGTCATGGACCAACTGAAAATATCCACAACCAAGTTCGGTCTGGTAGTTTCTGCGTATGCATTTAGCGCGGGGATCTCCGGGATCTTGGCTGCTGGTTTTGCAGACAGATTCGATCGTAAAAAGATGCTACTATTCTTTTATACTGGTTTCGTTTTAGGAACGGTTCTTTGCGGTATTGCACCAAATTACGAATTTCTACTATTTGCAAGAATTGTAACCGGCCTTTTCGGTGGTGTAATCGCTTCTATCAGCTTTGCGATCATTGCAGATCTATTCCCTATGGAAGCAAGAGGAAGAGTGATGGGACTTGTGATGACTGCATTTGCCGCAAGCCAAGTTTTCGGCCTTCCGATTGGTGTGTTCTTCTCTAACCTTTGGGGATGGCAGTCTCCTTTCTGGATGATCGCTATTATCAGTGGTCTTGTTGGAGTTGCAGCTTTATTTAAATTAGAACCAATCGTTTCTCACTTAAGTGAAGGAACAGAGAATAAAGCGATCAAACACTTGGTTTCGACTGCTGGAAATTCAAATTATCTTCCTGGATTTTTAGCAACAATGCTTCTCGCAACCGGTGGATATATGCTTATGCCTTTCGGTTCTGCATTCAGTGTTCATAATTTAGGAATTACTTTAGAAGACCTTCCTTTAGTATATTTTGTGACAGGGGTTGTAAGTATGGCTGCCGGTCCTTTGATTGGTAGGGCTGCGGACAAATTTGGAAAGTATCCAGTGTTCTTTATTTCTTCCCTAATTGCTTGCGGTATTCTTTTCTATTATACTGCAATGGAGATCACTCCATTATGGTTTGTTATTTTGATTAACTCTGCGTTATTCGTAGTGATTACAGGTAGAGTGATTTCTGCTCAGGCATTAAATTCTGCGATGCCGGAACTAAAGGATAGAGGAGCTTATATGGCAATCAGCTCTTCACTTCAACAGTTATCCGGAGGAATTGCTTCTTATGCGGCAGGGCTTATTGTAGTCCAAACTCCAAGCGGATATATCCAAGGTTATCCAAATCTAGGTTATGTTGTGGTTATAGCTATTCTGATCACTGTGGCTATCATGTATAAGGTAAACGAATACGTTTCTTCAAAACATCCAGCTCCAGTCAAAGGTGAAAAAGAAGCTGCATTAGTTTCCGAAACCTAATAGATTTATATTTCAGGGGAGAAGGTTCGCTTCTTCTCTGAAAATTCCAAGATACGATTTAAGATTGCATTAAAAAGCAGATTTCCTATCCTCTTTACCTTATGAGCGATATAGAAGTTAAAGTACTTAGCACTCCTGAAAATTACAAAACAATCCTACGTAGTAAAAATCACGAAGTAATTGCAGACGAATCCAAAGAAGATGGTGGAGGAGATCTGGGACCTTCTCCTCATGAATACCTTCTTCTTTCCTTGGGAGCTTGCACTGATATCACTATCAGAATGTATGCCCAAAGAAAAAAAATGGATCTAAAAGAAGTGATCGTAGAATTAAATCTCACCAAATGGACAGATCATACTGAGATTGAAAGGAAAGTAATATTAACGGGCAATTTGAGCGAACAGGAAAGAGAAAGACTTTTACAAGTTGCAAACGCTTGCCCAGTTCATAAAACTCTGACCCATCCTATCCAGATAGATACAAAACTGGGTTAAAATCATTTTTCCAAGCCTTCTACCTAATCTTTAGGAAACGAAGGTGCGGAAAACCAGGTCCAATAAGTCGAATCCAGTTTCGATTGTATGAAATTCAATATCTCTAAGATTATTCCATTTTCCTTTTTACTATTTTTTGCATTTTTCATTTCCTGCCTTTCTTCCGTAAAAGATCCAAAAGACGAGTTTGTATATGTGCAAAACGTACAAGGCAAAACTGAAGAAGAATTAGAATTAAACGCTAAACGAAAAATACTGGAGAATGGATTAGGGGAATTGATACAAGGGCGTTCGAGTCTTAAGAACGGAAGATTGGAAGAATTTGTCACCAATTCCTCCGTAGAAGGATTCGTTACTCAATACACCAAAATAGGTTCCACTCGTGTGTCGAACGGATTCTTAGAGATAGACGCCAAAGGAAAAGTAAATAAAAAAGCGGTCGAGAACGCCTTAAAAGAAAGATACAAAGAAATCGGAAGGCCTAAATTTTTAATCCTTGTCGAGGAAAGAATATTAGGAAAACGAAATGAAATCGAATCCGTAAGTATTACTGAGAATGAATTCGTAAAAAATTTTCCGGAATTCGATTTTTTAGATAAGGCGAAATTGAATTCTTTTAATAAAAGTTCTAAAATATTCGATCTTTCAGATTCAGAACAAAAAGTTTTGTCCAAAGCTTCTTCTTCGGAAGCGCAAGTTTTAGTTTTAGGCCAGGCGGAAGTGACCGATCTCGGAAAAATCATGGATAGCGAAATCCATTCTTATCAATCCGTTCTTCGTTTCAAAATTTTCGATGTTCAGACTGGAAGAGTAATTGCCGCAGAGAATTCTTCCGGGGTGTACCCTCATGTAAATCCCGATACTGGAATTCAGGAATCGATTCGTAAGGCGGTAGATAAGATATATCCTAAGATAAAGGAACAGATTTCAGTAAAATGGAAGCCTGGAAATTTAATACGGATTTCTATCGAAGGGATCAGATATGACGAATATGTGAGCCGCGACATACGAGGAATTTTTCGCTCCGTTCCAGGAGTGAACTCGGTAAACGAATTCTCGGATAAAAATTCCAAGGGACTTATCGTATTGGAAGTGGAAGCATTATTTAGCGGAAGCATTCTATATCAGAAACTTCAGGAGAAAAAAGGGGAGTTCGGTTTAGAATTTTTCCAAAAGGAAATAACGCCAAGCTCCCTTTATCTTATCTTTAAAAAAGGGAAATAAGTTTTATTTTCTATTTGCCAAGCGGATTCGTTGAAAGACAGTGCTTGGTCCATACGAATGTTAGAACTTACAATTCATTCTGTAGGAAGATTAACTCCTACGATCCTTAGTTTTTTAATCGCAATTCATTTATGGTTCAGAAGGCCAAAAGATAATGCGACAACATGGCTTGCGTTATATTTTAGTTTCTTATTTTTATTCAATCTTGGTTACTTTTTAGGATACAGCATTTATTCGGAGGCAGCGGCATACGCTTGGATATTTGCCTGCAGTATTTGTTTCGCTTCCGCGGCTAGATTGCAACTTTCTTACCATTTTGCAGAAACTATCTTTAAAAGGGAGGCAAGATGGGTGTTATGGATTTCGTTTTTGATGGCGGGTATTGCGCTTATAGACTATCTGTTTCATTTTCAAGAAGGTAGAAGATGGTTATTACCAGTTCATTCTTATGGCTCCACATATATTTCTATTTTGGTTCCTTCTATATCCCTTCTATTTTATTGCGGAAGTTTAGTTGTAGGAATCAGAAAAATGTTCTTTTTCTATTCGAAGTCGGGCTCTAAAAGGCATGGGATTCAAAATTTCAAAGATGTATGGACGCGAAATATAAGTTTTAAAGCAAATTTTTTTCTCACATGTATTACGATATTTGAAATTACTTTAAACGTTCTGTTTCTTTCCGCATACGTATATTTGATCGGAAATGCTGCGCTTGCAGAATGGATGAATTTCGGAATTCTTTTGATATTCTCCGCGTATGCCTTGGTTTATACACTTTCTCCTGCTGGAAGGACTGGTTTTACTCCGCGTTTGACCGGAGTCGCTTTGGTATTCGTATTATTATTATGCGGATTTCCGGGAAGATACTATCAAGAGAAAGATTTAGATTCTTTTAAATCCGAATTGGATAATCAAAAGCCTGAAATTTTTTCCAAAAATACGAATCGAGAAGAACCGATCTTTATCCCGAATTCAGAAATTGAAAATTTCAAAGTAAATCTAATCCAGAGTTCTTATGACAATAGATTTACTTTTTTTGAATTTCATTCGAATCCTGTTTTTGGATTCTCTTCCGAGAAAGATGCCGGTTGGAAGATTTATCCTTATACCAAATTCAGAATTAGAGCGAATGAATCAGCGAGTATTGTTTCTATTTGGATCTTAATATCGGTTGTTTCTTGTTTATTATTTCTTCCCTTATTATTCAGAGCTAGCATTATACTTCCTTTAAGACAATTGAAAGAAGATATTGAAAGAAATTCCCGTGGAATTGTTTCTTCACCTATAAGCGGCATGGATGAGTTGGAGTCCCTGAGGGGTTCTTTTCGGGAAATACTTTCTTTGTTGGAAAGGGCAAAACAACATATGCCTGAAGTGAGTGAAGAAATTCTTAATCTTAAGGAAAGTATACATTCTGAACCTAAACGATTAGAATTCGGGGACAGAGTCTTAGTATATAAAAGTTCTTTAATGTCTAAGTTGCTGGAAGACGTAGATAGAGCGAAGAACTTCAGATATCCTGTCTTAATTAACGGAGAGACCGGTTCTGGAAAGGAGCTTATCGCAAGACTACTTCACGGAAAGGAAAATGATTCTCCTTTCGTAGCAGTTAATTGTGCGAGCATTCCTGAATCATTATGGGAATCGGAAATCTTCGGACATAAAAAAGGTGCGTTTACAGACGCTTATTCGGATAGAGCCGGTAAAATTTTAGAAGCTTCCGGTGGAACCATGTTTTTCGACGAGATCGGAGAGATGCCTTTATCCATGCAGGCGAAACTTTTAAGGGTATTACAAGATAATGAATTTGCTCAGGTGGGTTCCGAAAAAGTTTTAAAAGCTGAATGTAGATTTATATTCGCGACACATAAAGATTTGGACAGAGAGGTTCTTCAAAAAAGATTTAGAGAGGATTTATTATATAGGATCAGGGTTTTCTATTTGAGAAGTCCTTCATTAAAAGAGAGACCGGAAGATATTCCGTATTTGATTCGTTATTATTTGGAAAAATTCTCTGTAGAAATAGGCAGGCCTGCTCCTGAATTGGATTCTAAAGTTTTTAGTTTGCTCATGAATTACTCTTGGCCAGGTAATATCCGAGAGTTGGAACATACAATTTTAAGATCTATGGTTTCTGAACAAGATGGGATTCTGAATTTAGAATCTTTTCCCGAGATCTTGAAAAATTCTAAATCGGCTTCCAGAAAGTTTTCGATTAGTACATCTAAACTTCAGAAAGTTCAACTAGATGAAGAAATAAAATTTTATACCAAATCCTTAGTGGAAGAAGCTTTAAGATTATTTGATGGAAACAAAACGAAAGCTGCTGAATATTTAGGGATTAAAAGAACAACTCTTACTTATCGTATTAAGGAATTAGGAATTTCGGAAGAAAGACACTGACAAAAAACTGTCATCGTCAAATCTTCGTCGTCAAAAATTTGTCGATCCCATCCTAAATATCTTTCTGCTTTATCACAAAATACTCTAAATAGCCGTTTAACGCTATTTTATGTATGATAACTGTTATTTTAAAAATTGGCACACCTATTGCTAAGGGCTATATGCCCGATCGGGCGAATAGGAGAGATGTTTAAAATGAAACAGAAGATATGGATTCTATTATCCTTGTTCTTACTTTCTGCTTCTTTGCATGCGGAGAAAGTTATTTACGTTCATGGAATGAGTTTGACCGAATCAAACGAGGCCTGCCAAGACAAAACGGTTTGTGCTTATTGGAAAGTTCCTCCGGTAGGTGATTACGTGTATGTTGGTTATGACGGTAGGAGAAATCCGTTCGTTTCTGATTCAAGTGGCGGAAGCGTAAGGCTTTTGCAAATGTTGAATAAGTACTGTCGCAAAGACCAGGGGAAGTCTTGCAGATTGATAGATGACTCGTTAGGAGGATTTACCGGAGCGGGGACTGTTTCGATGTATAATAAAACAGGAATTTATAATATTCTGTATGCGACACAAATCGTTTCTGCAGAAGGGGGTTCCGAGATTGCAAACCTAGGCGATACTGCAATTGATATCCTTAAAGTTGTTTTTAATATCCAAGGCGGACTCGGTGACGCGTTGATTCAATCTAGGGACGCGATCCAGTCATTAGTAACTACTTCTGCCCGTTCCTTATTCGATCATAATCGAAATAATGGGACCTTATTCTATCATTTGGCTGCGAAGAAGAGTATCTTTATCGCAGATCCGTTTCTACCAGGTGAAGATGATAGTCTAGTCGCATTTCATAGTTCTTGCGGCTATAGATCCGTTGGTGCGTTTTCCAAATGTATGGGAGAAAAAATCAGAAGTTGTGCATTATGTTTTTGGGAAACTCCTAAGCTGATCACCCCTTGGGATGGACATTATATGCATCCACTGGTTCCGATCACAGGGTTGGATATCCCACATGCAGAAGGTCATAACGACGTAAAATATCACGGGGTTCCATAATAAATAAAGGGTCCGTATTTTACGGACCCTTAGAGGTATGATTATGAAGAAAACGTTATTCTATATTTTATTCACGATTTCCTTTCTTTCTCTTGGATTATATATATTTATAAATGATTCGGAGAATTCTAATCGAATAGAAATATCCGAAAAAAATCCGTTTTATGATCCTAGTTTGGGCGCCGGAACTTCCGGATATTCCTTTTGGAAAGAGCCGGATCCCGACACAATTATATCAGATTATAAAACTTGGTCTGAATTTCCTCCGGACAGCAGGCCTTTATCCAGAATGGATATAGACATTTTGGAATTTAGAAAGATCGGAGTCCCTCCTCAAATCATGCCTGTAAAATCTGGCGGAAATTATAAGGACTCAGGATTTTTATGCAGTTTACAGCCTGAATATCATTCTTTGGTGGAAGGTGAAAATATGAGAATATTCTTATATTGTTTTCGAGCTGGATTTAGTGCTAAAGAAAGATTAGATCTGAAATCGGTTCGATTAGAAGCGAGAGCGGGAGCTAAGAAATCCAATCTGGATATGGATTTCGGAAACGATAGCGGTTTATCAGGAGACGAAATTTCAGGAGATGGAACTTATACGTTTCTGTTTCGGCCAAGAAAGGAAGATTGGGCGGATATGAACTTAACCGTTAATTTTAAAATTCCGTCGGATTCTAATTCCGCCGAATATTCTCTTTCGGCAGCATTCTTCTCTTCTCCCGTTTCTCCGGCAAAATTCGTATCAAATAAATTCTTTGATAAAATCGAAGAAGGTTCTTTGGAAATTTTTACGGAGATGGATGTGAAAGAGCCCGGAGAATATACTATACAGGCAAATTTGTACGGAGCCGGAGAACCGATTGGAACTTCTCGAAAAGAAATCTATTTAAAACAAGGAAGGCAGACGATCGGATTGGAATTTTTCGGACGTTTGTTTTGGAGATCCAGGCAATCAGGTCCTTATGTTCTAAAGGATTTGAGAGCACATTTAAATACGGATGTAATTCAATCTGACTCTTTAACAGGAAGCCAAGAAGAAGTGGATAAATTTTTATCTGGAATCAAAGACGATAAACCTAAACGTAAATTGGTACCTTATAGTACGGAAGAATATACTACGAAGTATTATCGTCTAGAAGAATTTGCTGAGAAAGAATATGATTCTATTGATAAACGAAAAAGAATCGCAGAATTGGAAAGTCTTAAAAAGAATTTAGGTCCTTAAGTTTCACATATTACTATTTTCTCATTTATGCCTATTTTAAAGTTCCTTTATCGATGAAATAGGCTTTTTTGTTGAGTAACCCCCTATCAAAAGTATGTAATGTTTTCCGAGTTTTTAGTATTGTTAGGCGAAAAACAGATTGAAACTTGAAAATTTTAGGAAGATAATCGCGGTGTGCAAGGCTTTTCGAATATCGACCAAGAGCCGAGTTACGGTTCTTTCTCGGAGTCCTTTTCGAGAATAAGTGAGGATTTTTCAACGGAAGATTCCTCACAAGATCTTGATATACCCGACCAAAATACAAAAGACGAACTCTTAAAAAAGATCTCTGTTCTAAATCTTCTACAACAAGTGGCTACCGCCGCAAACGAAGCAAATGATGTGGAGTCAGTGCTTCAATTTTCTGTAGATAGGATCTGCGTGATTGCCGATTGGAAATTAGGTTTAGTATGTTTAGTGTTGGAAGAATCTGAAAGACCAGAATATTCTTCTATCTCTTTCTCTAGGGAAGAAAAATTCCTAAAAGAGTTTAGGAATTTATTAAGGACCAAATCTAAGAAACAAGAATCTATTCTTACTGAAAGGGTTAGAAGTGGAAGAAAACCAATCTTACTTGAAAACTTTCCTTCTTATTTAAAAGGAGATATAAAAGAACTTTCGATTAAAGCAGGTATCAAAGAAGCAATTGGAATCCCGATCTTAGTTAAGGAAAACTTAGTAGGTGTCTTAGAATTTTATTCCGGAAATGAATCTACTGATCCTTCTTTTTTCGAAGCCGTTTCTCATATCAGTTCCCAAATAGGAAGGGTATTTGAAAGAAGGGATGCAGAGAATCATCTGAAAACCTCTGGCGAACAATTAAGAGCTTTATCTGCAAGGCTACAAGAGGTAAGGGAAGAAGAAAGACTTCTCATCGCAAGAGAAGTTCACGACGAGTTAGGGCAATTATTAACTGTTCTTAAAATAGATCTTACATTACTAAAAAATAATTTTCAAAAGTCTAAGGTTTCCGATTCAAAATTGGTATCCGAACTTCTGTCCATGATCAAGGTAGCTGACTCAGGCATCGAATCTGTGCAGAGGATCGCCACGGAGCTTAGGCCCCTAATTTTAGAGGATTTGGGCTTATTAGAAGGTATAGAATGGTATGCCAAAGATTTCGAAAAAAGAGCGGGAATTCGCTGCGAAATCAAGATCCCTGCAGGAATTCTATCCTTAGAAAAAGATGCATCCATCGCAGTGTTTCGTATTTTCCAAGAAGCGTTAACTAACGCAGCCAGACATTCCAAGGCGAGTTCTATCCAAGTCTCTTGTTTGGAAGAAGGGCAATTTCTAATTCTAAAAATACAAGACAATGGAATAGGAATAGATCCTAAAAAGATGAACCAATCTAAATCTCTCGGGCTAATTGGAATGAGAGAAAGAGCAGTGGTCTTAGGCGGAGAAGTTTCCATCTCAGGTGAACCAGAGAAAGGCACAAGTGTTATAGTAAAAATACCAATCTCAAATTGAAATAAGGAGGAGTTCCTATGATTTCCACATTGATAGCTGATGATCATTTATTGATCCGAGAAGGTTTAAGAAAGATCCTTTCGGAAGAGGAAGATATAGAGATCGTTTACGAGGCGGAAAACGGGCAGCAGGTTTTGGATTATCTTGCGGCTCAATCTGTTCAAGTTTTGATCCTCGATATTAACATGCCATTGATGAGCGGTTTGGATATATTAAAATATGTTCATAAACTTTCTCCAGATACTAGGGTGCTTATCCTAAGCATGTATCCAGAAGATAGATTTGCAGTTCGAGCTTTGAAGGCGGGTGCATCCGGTTATATCACTAAGGCAAGTGCCGGAGATGAACTCATCTCTGCAGTGCGTAAGGTGATCGAAGGTTCTAGGTATATTAGTCCGGAAGCAACAGAGATGTTGGTAAGAGAACTTTCTAAACCAACGGACAGACTTCCTCATGAAACTCTTTCAGAAAGAGAATTTCAGATACTAATGCTTTTAGTGAAAGGCAAGAACGTTCGATCTATTTCTGAAGACCTTGGTTTAAGTGTGAATACAGTAAACACATATAGAGCTAGAATTTTTGAAAAGATGAGTTTGAAATCCACGCAAGAGCTTGTTCGTTATGCTTATGATCATAAACTTCTGGAATAAATTTCTAAACTTGAAGTAACTTGTTTTTCTAATGTCCTTTAATTTCTGTCACATTTCCTGTGACAGAAAAATTCCTCGTTTAACGTAGTCCATACGATGTATCTATGAAATAATTTTTGTTGTTATTCCTTTAATTTTACGCCATCATTCTCCTTTGTGCTCATTAACCTTTTGTTATAGGTTTAGGTCCTACCATGAAGAATGCCCCTACAATAGACCCCAAACAAGATAAAGATTCTATAAATCCAAAACAATTATTGGAAGTTCTCACTGCGTTTAAGCGTGGAGATTTCTCTAAACGAATGCCTTTAGATCAAGTAGGGATCGCTGGTAAAATTTCAGACTTATTAAACGATATCATGGACCAAAACGATAGAATGGTCAAAGAGTTCGAAAGGATCAGTAACGAGGTAGGGCAAGAGGGTAAAATTTCCCAACGGGTAAGTGGAATTTCTTCTATAGGTTCTTGGGGAGCCTGTATGAATTCAATCAACTCTCTGATTGGAAATCTTGTACAACCAAATACGGAAGTTATGAGAGTGATAGGTGCCGTTGCAGGCGGTGACCTTTCTCAGAATATGTCTTTGGAAATAGACGGAAGACCTCTTAAAGGAGAATTTTTTAGAACAGCCAAGATCGTAAACATCATGGTGGATCAGCTAAACTCATTCGCTTCTGAGGTGACTCGGGTTGCAAAAGAAGTAGGAACTGAAGGTAAACTTGGTGGTCAGGCAGATGTTCGAGGAGTTGCGGGAACTTGGAAAGACTTAACAGATAGTGTGAACTCGATGGCGTCTAACTTGACTGGTCAGGTGCGTGATATCGCAGAAGTTACAAAGGCGGTTGCAACAGGAGACTTATCTAAGAAAATCACAGTGGATGTTAAAGGAGAGATCCTAGAACTCAAAAACACGATCAACACGATGGTAGACCAGCTTA
Organism: Leptospira saintgironsiae; assembly: GCF_002811765.1. Classification (NCBI taxonomy): domain Bacteria; kingdom Pseudomonadati; phylum Spirochaetota; class Leptospiria; order Leptospirales; family Leptospiraceae; genus Leptospira; species Leptospira saintgironsiae. The sequence goes on from NZ_NPDR01000003.1 coordinate 90,834, forward strand.
ATTCATTCGCTTCTGAGGTAACCAGGGTTGCAAGAGAGGTAGGAACTGAAGGTAAGCTTGGTGGACAAGCGGATGTTCGAGGTGTTGCGGGAACTTGGAAAGACTTAACAGATAGTGTGAACTCGATGGCATCTAACCTAACCGGTCAGGTTCGTAATATTGCCGAAGTTACTACAGCGGTAGCTCGAGGTGACTTATCCAAGAAGATCACAGTGGATGTTAAAGGAGAGATCCTAGAACTCAAAAACACGATCAACACGATGGTGGATCAGCTAAACTCATTTGCATCTGAGGTGACCAGGGTTGCAAGAGAGGTGGGAACTGAAGGGGCCTTGGGAGGACAGGCGGATGTGCAAGGTGTTGCGGGAACTTGGAAAGACTTAACAGATAGTGTGAACTCGATGGCATCTAACCTAACCGGTCAGGTGCGTAATATTGCCGAAGTTACTACAGCGGTTGCACGAGGAGACTTATCTAAGAAAATCACAGTGGATGTTAAAGGAGAGATCTTAGAACTCAAAAACACAATCAACACGATGGTGGATCAGTTAAACTCATTTGCTTCTGAGGTGACCAGGGTTGCGAGGGAAGTAGGAACTGAAGGAGCCTTGGGTGGACAAGCAGATGTGCAGGGTGTTGCGGGAACTTGGAAAGACTTAACAGATAGTGTGAACTCAATGGCATCCAACCTAACAGGTCAGGTTCGTAATATTGCCGAAGTTACTACAGCGGTAGCTCGAGGTGACTTATCTAAGAAGATCACGGTAGATGTTAAAGGAGAGATCCTCGAGTTAAAGGATACCATTAACACGATGGTGGACCAGCTAAACTCATTTGCTTCTGAGGTAACCAGGGTTGCGAGAGAGGTAGGTACAGAAGGTAAACTGGGTGGACAGGCAGATGTGCAAGGTGTTGCGGGGACTTGGAAAGACTTAACAGATAGTGTGAACTCGATGGCTTCCAACCTAACGGGACAGGTTCGTAATATTGCCGAAGTTACTACAGCGGTTGCAACAGGTGACTTATCCAAGAAGATCACAGTGGATGTTAAAGGAGAGATCCTCGAGTTAAAGGATACCATTAATACGATGGTGGACCAGCTAAACTCATTCGCTTCTGAGGTGACCAGGGTTGCGAGAGAAGTAGGAACAGAAGGTAAACTGGGTGGACAAGCAAATGTTCGAGGAGTTGCGGGAACTTGGAAAGACTTAACAGATAGTGTGAACTCGATGGCATCTAACCTAACAGGCCAGGTTCGTAATATTGCCGAAGTTACTACAGCGGTTGCAACGGGTGACTTATCCAAGAAAATCACAGTGGATGTTAAAGGAGAGATCCTAGAACTCAAAAACACGATCAACACGATGGTGGATCAGTTGAACTCATTCGCTTCTGAGGTAACTCGGGTAGCGAGAGAGGTAGGTGCGGAAGGTAAGCTTGGTGGACAAGCAGACGTTCGAGGAGTTGCAGGAACTTGGAAAGACTTAACAGATAGTGTGAACTTCATGGCCGGTAACTTGACTGGTCAGGTTCGTGATATTGCAGAAGTTACCAAGGCAGTGGCAACAGGAGACTTATCTAAGAAAATCACAGTGGATGTTAAAGGAGAGATCCTAGAACTCAAAAATACAATCAACACGATGGTGGATCAGTTGAACTCATTCGCTTCTGAGGTAACCAGGGTTGCGAAAGAGGTGGGAACAGAAGGTAAACTTGGTGGACAAGCGGATGTTCGAGGAGTTGCGGGAACTTGGAAAGACTTAACAGATAGTGTGAACTCGATGGCGTCTAACTTGACAGGTCAGGTGCGTAATATTGCTGAAGTTACTACAGCGGTTGCTCGAGGTGACTTATCCAAGAAAATCACAGTGGATGTTAAAGGAGAGATCCTTGAGTTAAAGGATACCATTAACACTATGGTGGACCAGTTGAACTCATTTGCTTCTGAGGTGACCAGGGTTGCAAGAGAGGTGGGAACTGAGGGAGAGTTAGGTGGCCAGGCAGATGTGAAGGGTGTTGCGGGAACTTGGAAAGACTTAACAGATAGTGTGAACTCGATGGCATCCAACCTAACAGGTCAGGTTCGTAATATTGCCGAAGTTACTACAGCGGTTGCACGAGGAGACTTATCCAAGAAGATCACGGTAGATGTTAAAGGAGAGATCCTCGAATTAAAGGATACCATCAACACTATGGTGGACCAGTTGAATTCCTTCGCTTCTGAGGTAACCAGGGTTGCAAGAGAGGTAGGTACAGAAGGTAAACTTGGCGGACAGGCAAATGTGCAAGGGGTCGCAGGTATCTGGAAAGACTTAACAGATAGTGTGAACTTCATGGCTAATAATCTCACCACACAGGTACGGGGCATCGCTAAAGTTGTGACCTCTGTTGCGAACGGAGACTTAAAGAAAAAGTTATATTTGGAAGCAAAAGGAGAGATTGCAGAACTCTCGGATACGATCAACGATATGATCGATACTTTAGGACTTTTCGGGGACCAGGTGACTACGGTTGCAAAAGAAGTAGGTATTGAGGGAAGATTAGGAGGCCAAGCGAGTGTGCCTGGTGCCGCAGGTCTTTGGAGAAACCTTACAGATAACGTGAATCAGCTCGCTTCTAACTTAACTACTCAGGTAAGGGCGATTGCAGAAGTGGCAACTGGTGTGACCAAGGGAGATCTCTCTCGAACAGTAACCATCCAAGCTGCTGGAGAGGTGGCAGCCTTATCAGACAACATTAACGAAATGATCCGGAACTTGAGAGAAACTACTCGGATCAACACAGAGCAAGACTGGTTAAAAACAAACTTAGCAAAATTCACAAGACTATTACAAGGACAAAGAAACTTAGTCAACGTAAGTAAGCTAATCTTATCTGAACTTGCGCCTCTTGTTTCTGCACAACATGGAGCATTCTTCATTACTGAAAACGTGGAAGAAGGTCCATTACTTAAACTACTCGTCAGTTACGCTTACCAAGAAAGGAAGAATGTATCCAATCGTTTCTATCCGGGAGAAGGTCTGATAGGCCAATGTTTCTTGGAAAAAGAAAGGATACTAGTCACACAAGTTCCTTCCAGCTATATCATGATCAATTCAGCTTTAGGAGAAGCGCCGCCCATCAATATAGTCGTCTTGCCGGTGTTATTCGAAGGAGAAGTGAAAGCAGTGATCGAACTTGCCTCTTTCTCCAACTTCACTCCGATCCATTTGAACTTCTTGGATCAGTTGACTGAAAGTATCGGGATCGTATTGAACACAATTGCAGCAGGGATGAGAACAGAAGAACTTCTGATCCAATCCCAAACTCTGACTGAAGAGTTGCAAGGAAGACAAGAAGAATTGACTAATACCAACCAACGTCTAGAAGAACAAGCCAAATCCCTGAAAGCTTCCGAGGATATGCTCAAGGACCAAAGGGAAGAGCTGCAGGAAAAGAACGAAGAGTTGGAAGAGAAAGCAAGACTACTCGCCAAAAAGAACAGTGAGGTAGAGAGAAAAAACAGAGAGGTAGAACAAGCAAGACACTCCTTAGAGGAAAAAGCTCGTCAGCTTGCACTTACTTCCAGGTATAAATCTGAGTTCTTGGCAAACATGTCTCATGAGTTAAGAACTCCTTTGAACAATATGTTGATCCTTTCTCGTTTATTGTATGATAACGAGAGTAAAAACCTGTCTGAAAAACAGACCGAATACGCAAAAACAATCCATAGTTCCGGAAACGATCTGTTACAGTTGATCAATGACATATTAGATCTTTCTAAAATTGAGTCTGGTAAGATGAGTGTGGATTTGGATTCGGTTTCTATAGAGGAGTTGGGTGGATATTTGGATCGTTCTTTTAGGGAAACTGCAAGAAATAAGGACTTAAAATTCCAAGTAGAAATAGATCCAGAACTTCCTTCCAGGATCACTACTGATTTGCAAAGATTGCAGCAGGTTCTTCAGAATCTTCTGTCAAACGCATTCAAATTTACTCATAAAGGCGGAGTAAAATTAAGGATAGAATCTTCTCCTGCCGGCTGGAGTAAGGATCATAGGATCTTAAACCAAGCAGGTGGTGTGATCGCATTCTCTGTGATAGATACTGGAATTGGTATCTCTCCAGAAAAGCAAGGCTTGATCTTCGAAGCATTCAGGCAAGCAGATGGAAGTACAAGTAGAAAATACGGAGGAACAGGGCTCGGGCTTTCTATTAGTAAAGAAATCACTCGTATATTAGGTGGAGAATTAAAACTGGAAAGTGAACCGGAAGTTGGAAGTAAATTCACCTTATATCTTCCTTTGGATTATATCCAAGTCGAAGAAAATCCAATCGAACCAGATTCAATCAAATGGTCTGAGAATCCGGATAATGATTCTTTCGGTTCCAGCGATTCTTATGTAAGAAGTAAGATTAAAGCCACTCGAAGAGTTTTGGAAGACGAAACCCAAAACGAATTTAAAGAGAAGGTTTTGATTATAGAAGAGGACGAAACATTCGCTAAGTCTCTATTAGAAATTGCTAAAAGTAACGGGTTTAAGGGAACAGTTGCATTGGACGGAAAGAGCGGGATATCTGCATTACAGGAATCATCTTTTAATGCAGTCTTGTTGGACGTCCAACTCTCTGATATGGATGGAAGTTTGATCCTGAATTGGTTAAAACGCAATCCTAAACTTAGACAACTCCCAGTTCATGTTCTTTCAGGAGAAAATGATTGGAGAAGAAGTTTAGAGATCGGAGCAATCTCTCATCTGAGAAAACCAGTAGGGATCGAATCTTTGAACGAGGCATTCGAGAAGATCAAAACCTATTTACATAAAACGGACAAAACACTTTATGTTTGTGGAATAGATAAGGAACATTCTGAATTCCTAATGGAAAAACTTACTTCAAAGGATCTTGTTTTGAAAAGTATCGATTCAGGCCAGGAACTTTTGGACATTCTTCAAAAAGAGATCCCTGATTGTATACTGATCGGTAACGAATTCGATGACATGTCTGTTTCAGATTTGGTTTCTAAGGTCACACTATTGGATCCAGAGAGAACATTGATTTTATTCTATTCGGACAATGAGAATGGATCGGAAAGTTTTCAGAAACTTCTATCCTTTAATGGTTCGAATATTCTAAAATTTGTAAATTCTTATGCGACTTCTTTAGAAGAGATTAAGATCCATTTACATGAACCCGAGTCCATTTCTAAATCGGGAGATACATATTCTCTCGAAGGGCATAAGGTCCTGATCGTAGATGACGATGTAAGGAATATATTCGCTTTAACGAGTATGTTGGAATTGCATAAAATGAAAATACATTATGCGGAGAATGCATTAGACGGAATTAATATTTTGGAAAAAAATCCAGACATAGAGATCGTTCTCATGGATGTGATGATGCCAGACATGGATGGTTATGAGGCTATGAAAGTAATCCGTTCAAAAGTCGAATTTACAAATCTCCCAATTTTAGCGCTTACAGCGAAAGCGATGAAAGGGGATCGAGAGAAATGTATAGAAGCCGGTGCGACCGAATATATAACCAAGCCGGTAAGTGTAGACCATTTGCTTTCTCTGCTTCGGGTGTTATTGTGCAGGTAGAAGATATGGAACAGCCAATGAAAGTGAGTATTTTACTAGTAGATGACCATGCGGATAATCTGCAGGTAATGGAGCATATTCTTAAGAGCCCTGAATTAAATTTAATTAAGGCAGGTTCAGGAGAAGAAGCATTAAAGGCACTGCTGGACGAACCAGATGAAGTCGCATTGATCTTCATGGATGTAAGGATGCCCGGAATGGATGGTTTTGAAGCGGCGGCACTCATTCGACAAAGGGAAAAATGTGCTAAGATACCGATCATCTTTCTCACTGCTTACGCAAATAACGAAACTGGAATGTTCAAAGGATATTCTTTAGGGGCAGTGGACTTTTTAGTAAAACCTACTGCACCAGAGATCCTAAGATCTAAGGCTGCAGTATTTGTTGATCTCCATAAGAAAAACAAAATATTGAGGATCCAAGAAGAACTTCTAAGGCAAAGCCATGACGAGTTGGAGATCCGTGTAGAAGAAAGAACTTTCGAACTACATAGAGTAAACAATGAGTTGATGACAGAGATCGCAGAAAGGAAAAGAGCGGAAGAAGCATTAACTGCTTCCTTGAAAGAAAAAGAAGTTCTGCTAAGAGAGATCCATCATAGGGTTAAGAATAATCTTCAGATTGTTTCTAGTATACTTAGTCTGCAGGGAAACTATATAACGGATCGTAAGTCTTTAGAAATGTTCCAAGACTGCCAATCTAGGATCAAGTCTATAGCTCTGATCCATGAGTTGTTATATCAAAATGAAGATCTGGCCCACACTGACTTCCAGGAATATCTGAACAGTTTGGTTACCAACCTTTTAAGGACCTATAGAGTAAATTCAAGAATACGATTCGAAATACATGCTGAATCTGTTCATCTAACTTTGGATACTGCGATCCATTGCGGCTTAATTGTTACCGAGCTTGTTACAAATTCGTTGAAATACGGGTTTAGGGACAGAGAGGAGGGTACTATCCAAATTTCTATTACATCTAAATACGAAGAGTATTCTTTGACTGTAGAAGATGATGGGGTAGGCTTTCCGGAAGAAATTGACTATCGACAAACGGATTCTTTGGGTTTACAATTAGTCAATACTTTGACCCAGCAAATAGACGGAAGTTTGATCTTGGATCGGAGCAAGGGGACCAAGTTTACCTTAGTCTTTCGAGAAAGGAGCCGAGTCAGAAAATGATCTCCAGCGAAGCAAAGATATTGATCGTAGAAGACGAGAGTATTGTAGCCAAGGATATACTTAGTAAATTGTCTGATCTTGGTTATGATTTTGTAAGTATCGCTTCTACAGGGAATGAAGCATTAAGAAAAGTTTATTTAGATAAACCGGACCTTCTGCTCATGGATATCATGTTATCCAGAGGGAATTATGACGGGATAGAGACAGTCCAGGAAATTTTAGATAAAATGGATCTGCCAGTGATCTATCTTACTGCTTACGCAGACGAATCTACTCTTGTTCGTAGTAAACCTACAAGACCGTATGGGTATCTATTAAAACCTTTTCAGACCAAAGAATTGCAAATAGCGATAGAGATTGCTTTAAACAAACATGGTCTGGATAAAAAAAGAAAAAGAGAAAGAAGGAATATGTCTGCCATACTCCATGGAGTAAAGGATCTGATCAGAACTTCCTCGGAAGAAGCTGGTGTTTGATCTAATTTTAGAAATATTAATATTCGAATTTAATAAAATTAGGATATTTTCGGAGATGAAATGAAGGACACTCGGATTTTGATCGTCGAGGATGAGGGACTTGTTGCCCAAGATATCCGTCATAGATTGATAAGGATGGGATATCCTGAACCTAGTATTGCTAATACTGGCGAGACAGCAGTCAAACAGGCAATTGCACTCCAGCCCGATCTGATCCTGATAGATATAGTTCTTGCAAACGGATATTTGGACGGAATAGACGCTGCAAAAAGGATCAGAAAGTTTTTAGATGTTCCAATTGTGTATATCACAGCCTCTTCTGATTCTCAAACATTAACCAGAGCCAAATTAACAGAACCTAATGCTTATATTTTAAAACCTTTTCAGACTCGAGAGTTGCAAATAGTGATCGAATTAATCCTGTACAAGCACGAGGTCGAAAAGGAATTAATGGAGAAGGCGAGACTCGTTTCTGCGGAACTACGAAATATGCACGAGGGAGTGATAGCTTTTGATTCAAAGGGACAAATTTCTTTTATGAATTTATCCGCGGAGAAACTCACAGGTTGGTTGGAATCTGATGCGATTGGAAAACCTCTCGGTGATGTATTGAGTATGAAAAATCTTCCTGATATGGAAAGTTTTGAATTAGATAATCATTTAGTGGAAAAAATCCCAATGGGATCAGTTCCTTCTCATGGGCTTTTACTTTCTAAAAATGGACTAAGCACTGAAGTATTTACTTTTACCAAATCCGTTCCTAGAAATAAGGAAGTAGACGTAGATCGTATTTTGGTGATACGAGACTACGTCAAAAAATAAATCCTAAAAAGCTGCCCTCATAGAAAGTCGGATCGATCTAGGCTGAGCAGGGTGGGTATGTATATCATTATATCCTCCTTCATTCGGGCCGACAGGTTCATTTTTCAGTCTGGAAGCATAATAATAATCAATATCACTTACATGAGTATTCAATAAATTGAATACTTCAAAAACAACACTAAGATCTTCTCCAAAATTCCTTCCAAACTGAAGATTCACTGTAGTTGTTGCAGGAGAACGGACAGTATTGTCTTCTATTAGAGAACGATTTCCGAAATACCTTACCCTAAGAGATCCAAAAAAACCATCAGGATTTTTTATCGTGATCCCTGATGCTAATGTATTGCGGATGGATCCTGGTATATAATTCCCGGAAGGATCTTCATTTCTAAACCTGGATCTGGAAGTGGCAAAATCAGCATCTATCATTAGCCAAGAGTTATAAGAATAATAATTGGCCCATTCGAATCCTTTTCGAGTGCTTGGTCTACTTGCTTCTGTGGTTCCATTATCTCCTGTAAACAAAAGTTCGGAATTCATATCCAGTTGCCAGACCGAGAATGTGGATTGCCACCCATGAACAGGCTCTGTCCTGAGTCCAACTTCTCCGCCTCTTGTTTGTACGAGTGGATCTGCAGGATCTGTTTTTTGCACCACACCTCTTGCATCGTTACTATGGAATCCGTATCCTCCGCTTATATAAAATTCGGTCTTGAACCAAGGTCCTATGATAATACTTCCTTTGGGGCTATAGAGACTAGCGTTCCTTTCCGATTTTTCCTTACTTCCCCAATCATCTACGTTAAATTTATAATAATCTCCTCTTACGCCGAGTACTGTCCTGAATTTTTTGGACCATTGTATCTTGTTTTCATAATATATACCTGTGCTAAGCTGTATGATCCCGTCTTCTCTGACCGTTTCTAATCTTGCTCTTTTTTCGGTGTGAAAAAGACCGTTCTGGATAAAATCTCTTCTGACCTGAAGTCCGACCGTATTTTCCATACGGATTCCCCAGAATTCACTGATATCCTTATAACTTGATTTACTACCTGCGATTGTTCTTCTGTCTGCTTGTTCGTGCTGGTCTCCTCTCACTGGATCATCCAAATAATAAGTGAAGTTTGCGAATAATCGTAAATCGTAATATATTCCGTAAAATTGTGTCTTTGCTTCGTACTCTTTTTCTAAACGATGAGCTTCGAAATTAATACTGGCCCTATTGGACCATCCTCCATCATTATGATCCACACTTTCAAATCGACTCAAACCCGAATCGGGATCTAACCAAGAATCTCCCATCCTGAGAGCTCTTTTAGGTGCTTGTCCTGTGGAATGCCAACTACCTCTATAACCCATAAGGCTGATGCTGAATCCTTTCTGCTTATCACCTACAGAATAACTCGTGACACCATTTACCCTTCTGAAGTTGTCAGAAATTACCCAAGGACCGTCATTATGAGAAGCCTCGAATGCGTATAAAAGATCTCCTGGTCCAACTTTATGTGACTTAGCTATGAGAGTTCTTGCATAACCTAAGGTTCCACCTTCTACATTCGCGATACCCTTTGCTAAACTTTTAAAATAAGAAATATTGAATGCACCTGCAGAAGCAAAATCTCCTTGGTCAGCGTAATAAACACCTTTCTTATATTGCATTTGTTCCACGAGTTCTGGGATAAGAAAGTTTAGATCCGTATAACCTTGACCATGAGCATGGCTAACATTATTGACGGGCATTCCATCTACATTGGAAGCAAGATCTGTCCCATGATCTAAGTTAAAACCTCTTAAGAAAAACTGGTTTGCTTTTCCTCCGCCACTATGTTGGGTTACGATCACACCTGGGATTAACTCTGCAACCTCTCCCTGTCTCATAATAGGTCTTGTTTTAATTTGATCGGCACCCACCACACCTTCACTCGCAGAAGAAGCAATCCCAATAAGATTTGATCTTCTGTCTCTGATCACGATTGCATCTGGTCTGTATTCAGAGATCTTTTTTTTAAGCTCTAATTTTTCTGCTTCTGTTCTTTCTTTGCCGTTAGTCGGTTTTGTTTCTTCATCCTGAGAATGGATAGGGAAGAAGATTGCGCACATAAAGTACGATAAGGATATGCCTAGGCCGGCAATCCGAAGAATGTTTTGCCTCATTTTTTCGTCCGTTTTCTTTGGAAAACTTCCGAAACAAAGATAAATTAACGAATGTTAGTCTAATTTATGATAAAATAAGAATATATAACTATTCTAATGTACAAAATTAGGAATTTACCCTGGTTTGCGGGAGCCCCGATTTTTAACTTTCGGGGCCCTTCGCGAATGCACGGACGTGCTTGGCGAGAATGCAAACTTACCTATCCTCGAGGTTTAAGTCTGCAGGGAGATCTGGCTTGCGAGATAAAAACAAAAAGATAATATCTTTCTGATTATTCCGATCACAGTTGCGGGTCAGCGTGGGAGTTACACCCAACTTCATCCTGAAAGTTAAGACGATCTTTTGAATCGTCTCATTTTGTTCAATGAAAAAGTTTTATAAAATTTAAAAAAGGTTGTTCTAATTTATATTAATTATTGATAAATTTTTTCTGAAATATCCAGCGAAATAGATAATTCCAACACTTCACAATTTCCAAGTTTAGAATGAGAAAATTTTTTTAAAGAATATTGTTCATAAAATCTGGAAAGAACGAATCCATGACTGCATACGGCTACATTTTTTTTGCCATACATTTTCAATAAATTTAATATAGTTTCGATGATCCTTGATTCTGATTCCAATTTACTTTCGCCTCCTGGAAATCTGAACTTATCGTGAATTTTATCTAAACTTTTCCAAGCAGTGTAAGACCTTTCTCCAAATATATTAGAAAGTTCAAATTCTGAAATTCCTTGTGCTTCTCCTAAATGGATCTCTCTGAGTCCTGGATGATATATTATCTCTATTCCTAATTCATTGGCGATTTTTTCGGAAGTTTCTTTTGCTCTTTTTAGATCACTGCTGAAGATGATCTCTATCCCTCTATTCTTTAAACTATCAGCCAATATAGAGGCCTGTTCTATACCGTATTCAGATAGAGAAGTATCGATTTGCCCTTGTAACCTTCTTTCTTTATTCCAATCGGTTTCCCCATGTCTTATTAGAAAAAGTTGATATTTTTCTTTTTTCATAAGATTAGTTCAAGATTTGAAAAAGGTCCCAATGATTAGATGAGTTACCTGTCCTAAACCTAAAAATAGAATGGAGGATAGGATGGAGGTTAAGAATATAATTTTATTTGCATCTAAGATTAGATTTGGAGCCAAATTTCGATCAGGATCGCCTAATTTTGGCTTCTCACTTGGAACTCCTGAATAATAATTTCTGCCTCCTAATTGTATTTTTAGTGCTCCAGCCAAAGCAGCTTCGCAAAGCCCTGAATTGGGACTTGGATGTTTTCTTCCGTCTCGGATCAATATTTTAAAGGATCTTAATGGATGAAAACCTAATATCGCAGAGGAAATACAAAGTATAGGAGCAGTTAATCTTGCCGGGATATAATTTGCTAGATCGTCAATTCTTGCAGAGACCCAACCGAATTTCAGATAGGTTTCATTCTTATAACCAAAGAGTGAATCCAATGTATTGATGGATCTGTAGAGCATTGCAAAACTTGGGCCTCCGAGCGCGGCAAAGAAGAGCGGGGCAGTGATCCCATCTACAAGACTTTCTCCTACACTTTCTAGGCCGGCTCTGACTATTTCAGGTTCTTCTAAATTTGTTGTGTCTCTACCTACAATTTTTCCCACCATGGTTCTGGCTTTTTCTAGATCATTTTCGTGAAGTGCCGAATGCACATCCTTGCTATGATCCAATAGGTCTTTTAAAGCGATGCTTGTATATATGATAAATGCGGAGGCTAATTCTGCGAGGAAAGGATGGATATAACGGGAAAATTCTATAATGATCCAAGGGAATATAAAAGAAAGTGAATATACTGAGAGCGCGGTAAGTGTTCCTGCGAGTCTTTCAGAAGAAATATAGTTTCTTGTGACCTTCTCCATGTATCTTGCAAATTTTCCGATAAGCCTAACAGGATGAGGAAAACCCTGAGGGTCTCCCAAACCCAAATCAAGAAGTAGAGAAGCAGGAAGGATCCATAAGGAATTCATTAGAGACCTAAAATCCTATAAATCTCAGGCATATTCACCGAGTTTCTGACTTCGTCTGCTAAACGATCTAGGTTGGTTTCCAACTCATATTTTGCTTGGATCTTACCCAAAGGTCTCATTCCTTTTTTAACTCGGATCTTATCTAAGAACCATCTTCTGAACTCGTCCTCGTCGAATACTCCATGCAAATATGTTCCCCAAACTCGTTCCGAAATCCCTTGATGACCTAAACTTTCGCCAAATTCATTTTGAAATATGGATTTGGCAGAGATCTCTTTAGTATTTCCATGATGTATTTCGTAACCGGAGACTTTTTTTCCGGAAAGAATGTGAGTGCCTTCCGTTTGTTTTAGTAATTTTTCTTTTTCTAATACTGTTTTTACTCCGATTAGATTTAAACCTTCTGCGGAGCCTAAATTACTTTCTATTTGGAATGGATCATGAACAGACTCTCCCAACATTTGGTAACCGCCACAGATCCCGATAATTTCTATTTTTCCTTCTTTATAGAAATTTAAAATACTTTCTGAAATACCTGATTCTTTTAGATAGTTTAGATCTGTGATTACATTTTTACTTCCAGGGAGAATTATTACGTCTGGATTTCCGATTTCCTCTTTTCTTTGCGCAATTCTAACTCTTACATCCGGCTCTATTCTAAGTGAATCAAGATCTGTATGATTAGAGATTCTTGGTGTATCAATTAAAACTATATCTATCCTATCTCCCAACGGAGAAGTATCGCTCAAACTTCCAGATTTAAATTCCAAGGAATCTTCTTCGGGTAATCTTAAATCGTTTAAAAATGAAATAATCCCAAATACGTTTTTGCAAGTGGTCTCTTCTAAATATTTAATTCCCGGATCTAATAGACTTTTGATCCCTCTGAATCTATTAATTAGAAAACCCGAAACTAGTTTTCTTTCCCATTCAGACATTGTTTCCATAGCACCAACGAAAGAACCAAATACTCCTCCATGATCTATATTGCCGATTAATAATACTTTAGCTTTGGCATATTCTGCCATTCTCATGTTTACTATATCTTTATCTTTTAAATTGACCTCTGAAACTCCGCCGGCTCCTTCTAAGACCACCATGTCAAATTCTTCCGCAAGTGAATCGTAAGATTTTTTAACCTCGTCGAATGCGCTTAACTTGAATTTCATATAGTCTCTGAAATCCATTGCTTCCACTGGTTTTCCATTTAAGATAACTTGTGAATCCTTTTCGCTGGAAGGTTTGAGAAGGATCGGATTCATCCTGTAATCCGCTCTGATCTTGCAAGCCTGAGCTTGTAATGCTTGGGCTCTACCTATTTCAGCACCTTCATAAGTTACAAAAGAATTTAATGCCATATTCTGTGATTTGAAAGGTGCAACCTTTAATCCGTCTTGGGTGAATATCCTACAAAATGCAGTTGATAAAATACTTTTTCCGACATTGGAAGCTGTACCTTGGAGCATTAATGCGGGTTTTGATTTTTTTATTTTAGAAGGTTTCGGATTTTTCTTAAATATAGAACGAAGTGCTTGTATAAGTTTTTCGTTCTCCTCTTGAGTTTTGATTGCTATCCTTATATAATATTTTTCTAATCCTATAAAATTGCTGCAATTTCGGATCCCAATTTTGAACTCTTTGAGAAGAAGGTCTTCTAATTCAGAAATATTATATTTTAGGTCAGTGAGCTCCAGCAAAATGAAATTTGACTCTGTATTTAAGATTTGGAAAATTCCTAAATCTTCCAGTTCACTTTGCAGTGTATTCTTCCATTCAGAGATTTTTTCTTTGGTTTTAAGTAAGAAATTTTGATCTTTTCCGAATTTTTCTATGATAGAAGCACTTAAACTATTCAAAGACCAACTGGGAAGAAGTTCAGAAATTTTGGAAGAAATTTTGGGGTCTGCTAACAGAAGGCCAATCCTAAGCCCAGGAAGAGCTAAAATTTTGGTCAAAGACCAAAGGACAGCCAGATTTTCAGATCTATAATTTCGGAAAGAAACATCTCCTGAACAAAAGTCTATAAAAGATTCATCTATTACGAAAAATGAATTTTTATATTTGGAAGAAATTTTTAAAATCTTCTCTCTATCCAATAGTTTTCCGGTAGGATTATTTGGATGTCCCAATAGAACTAAAATTTGTTTTTCAGAATTATTTTCTAAAACCTCGCTTAGTTCCTCATAGTTTAGTTCAAAATTAGATTCTTTTTGAAGATTGATTTCTTGGATCTGCAACCCGGCTAATTTTATACTTTTTTGATAATCTATATAAGAAGGCTGAGCAATTACAGCTAAGTCAAACCTTTTGATCTTTGGGAGAATATGTATGAGCTCCGAGGCGCCATTTCCAAAAACAATTTCATCTTTTTGGATATTCCAATTTTTTTCTAAGGAAATTCTGGCCTTTGTATAATTTGGATCTGGATAGTGTATTAAATCGCTGATCCTGGAATTTATCAATGGACGAACCCAATCTGGAAAGCCAAGAGGATTTAGGTTAGAAGAAAAATCTAAAATTTCTGCGGGATCAACTCCCGCAAGATTCGCCATCTTAAATAGATTTCCTCCATGCTGTTCTATATGATCAGATTTCATAGATTGATTTTCGGGGATGATTTGATCCTGATCGGGATCCCGCTCACTAAAAAATATACTTCGTTTGCAATGGAAGCGAATATTTGATTGCAGATTCCTAATAGATCTCTATATAATCTTCCTTCCTTATTTTCCGGAACAAGGCCCATTCCAACTTCGTTTGTGACTAAAAATACATTTTCCATTTTTGAATCGAGGATATGTTTTCCTAAATTTAAACAAACATCTTTGATTTGATCTTGGGTAAGATTTAAACTTTTTTTATTTGCTTCAAACATCAAATTATTGATCCAAAGGCTTAAACAATCGACCAATACAACTGATTCAGAAGGGATAGAGTCAAATACAGGAGAAAGTTCTAATTCTTCTTCTATCGTATTCCATCCTATTCTTTCTTGTTGATGCCTTTGTATCCTTTCATCCATTTCCGAATCTATACGAGGGCAGGTGGCCAAAAAGAATTTTGTATTTCCAACAGAATTTGCCTTTTCTAATGCAAATCTGCTTTTCCCACTTCTACATCCACCTGTGATCAAAATTATCCTGGCCATTCAGATCTCCTTATTGAAGAATTTCTAATGAGATCAGTTAGGATTGCTTGCCCATTTTTGTGAATATCTAAATAAATAAGTGTAGAAGGTGAAAGTTTAAATTTTGTATAGAATGAATGAGGAAGGTCCAAGAGAGAGCAAAGTAGAGTGGAAAGAAATCCTCCATGACTTAAAACAAAAATATTGGAATCTGTAGAAGAAAGAATATACTCTTTGAATATTTCCACTCTTGACTGGAATTCCCGCAAACTTTCTCCATTGGGAAATCTAAAAGACAGGGAGAAGTCTGCAAATTTTTTTAAACCTTCTAAATTTAATTCTGCGAGTTCCGAAAAAGATCTACCTTCCCAGTTCCCGAAGTCTAGTTCTTGTAATTCATCTTTAAATTCGTGCTTTGATTCATTCGGAAATCCTAGTGCTTCAAAAGTTTCTCTGCATTGTTTTGATGGACTTGAATATACTTTTCCTTTTAGGAATTTGTCTTGGACTTTTTCTTTGATTTTCCCTATTTCTTCGATTCCATTTTCAGAAAGAGAGACTTCTTTTCTTCCCAAGTATCTTCCTGAATATTCAGGAGAAATATTCGGATGTCTAAGTAAACATAATGATTTTTTCATATATTTGCTGGTCTTGAAAAGGACAGATTTCTGGCATTCTTCCATTTAAGGATACCTTGACTCACTGCTTCGTATACGGTAGCTCCAATCAAATGTCCAAAGCTTGTATGTTTTCCCACATAATCTATTCCATTCGTTCCAACCGGAGAAATTATACCGATACAATCTGTGCCGGTGCCAGTCGCAAAATTATTTTCGCTTTGTATAGAGATCTCTGATTCTAAAACCGCAAGTGTCCTTGCCTCGGACGCTATAGATATCGCTTCTATACTTGCGGAGAAGGTAAGTGTTTCGGAAGTTTGAATAAGTAAATTGATTGTCCCTACTTTTCTAATTTGTTTAGGACGATCTCCCACTCTGACCGCATTTCCTAATCCTACTGTCGCGATAGATCTAATGTGTAAACCATCGAAGTTTTTTTCGGATACGGAGTGATCCAAGAGGGAAGCGCTTGTCATAAAGCCCAAGACTTCTTCTCTTTCTCCTATTTTCACCAGTCGGTTTCTATAAAATTCTTCAGGTATAATTTCAGTATTTAAATCTGCATTGGAAACTTTTAGCCAATACACTTTGTTTGTGGTTAGATATCCTCCGCCAACTACTGCCCAGCTTAAGGAAGTATGAGGTTTAGAAAGTTGGAGTTCCAACCAAGTTTCTGAAACTCGGATATGATCATTTTGAAAAAAGCTCAAACTTTAAATCTCCTACAAGAATCTATAAAGTTTTTCGGGATTTCAGGATTGGAGGCCCAATGTGCGTGCACATAACTCGCCAAAACATTGGAAACAGTATATCCTTCTCTAGTGGTTTGTTCAGATTTACGTTTTCTGATATGGTAGGAAAATAACGAATCATCTTCATTTTCTAAAATCAAATCTGAATATCGAAATTGATGTCCTCTGAAACGAATTCCTGCCTCGCCCAAGATAGTTCTTTTTTCTGTATGAACTTCTACATAACCTAAACTTTTGAGTTTTGGGCCCATGACCGCTCTACCTGGTATTAAGCCGAGCATAGAAAAATTTTGTCCTTCTATGTTTTGGATTTCAGAAGAAAGATACATCAATCCTCCACATTCCGCATAGATTGGCCTTTCTGAATTTGCAAAACTTCTAATCTCTTCAGTCAGATTTTTATTTTTTTCTAATCTTTCGGCAAACAACTCTGGATATCCACCTCCGAAGTATAATCCATCTACTTCAGGAAGTTTTGTATCTTTTAGAGGAGAAAAGAAAATAAGTTCGGCTCCATAGTCCCTTAATTTTTTGAAATTTTCTTCATAATAAAAATGGAATGCTTCATCGTATGCAATTCCGATCTTACAATCTTTGGTTTTTTCCTGAACTATTGTGGGACTTTCTGAAAGAATAGGTGGCGCAGAATTTGAGATCTCTAAGATTTTATTTAAATCCAGCCATTCTTCAGATAGGTTTTTCCAGAATGATAACTTTTCTTCAGTTAGAATATCAGGCCCTGCAGAACGAAGTCCCAAATGTCTCTCTGGAAAGGAGTGTTCGTAAGACTTAGGAAATCCTCCTAAAATTGGTAAAGGGATACTTGCAGTTTCTATAATGGAGAGATGGCTCTTACTTCCTAAAAAATTAGCGACAAAACCTTGGATTGGAACTTGAGGATCATGATTTTTGATACCAGAAGCAATTGCTGAAAAAGTCGCTGCCATTCCTGATGCATCTATCAATATGATAGTAGGGACCTGGAGCCATTTTGCAATTTCTGCAGTGGAGCCTGCTTCTCCATTTGGAGAATGACCATCGAATAATCCCATCACTCCTTCTATGATTGAAATGTCTGATCCCTGGCTTGCGCTTACAAAACTGGAAATTACTGATTCTTTTCCCATCAACCATCCATCCAGATTTTGACAGGTTTTACCCGTGACGAAAGAATGATAACCTGGATCTAAATAATCAGGCCCACATTTGAATACGGAAACTTTTAGGCCTCTTGATTGTAATGCCTTGGTAAGAGCTATTGTAAATGTGGTCTTTCCTGTTCCGCTTCCCGTTCCGGAGATCAGTATTCTTGGTATTTTGATCTCTTGTATCATAATTTCTTAATAATCAATCCCAAGTTGAGCGGGGATCCCATTTTTATATGGGTGTTTGGGCGATTCAATATGGCTAACTAGATCAGCCATATCCGTTAAAAGGTTGGGACAATTTCTTCCTGTAAGAATAATATGAAGATCTTCAGGCTTCTTAGCTATAACTTCTGAGACTTCTTCTGGAGTAAGCCATCCATAATGAAAAGCATAAGTAATCTCATCTAATATGAGTATTTTATAATTTTCTGAAAATATCATCTCGCAGGATTTTTCCCAGGCTGATCTTGCTGCTTTTTTGTCCCTGTCAAGATCATCACTTTCCCAGGTGAAGCCGAGTCCCATTACATGGAAGTCCAGATCCTCAATGGTTTTTGCAAATTTTCTTTCTCCAGTTTCCCATTTCCCTTTAAGGAATTGGACAACTCCACATTTCATTCCTCTTCCTAATGCCCTAAATAAAATTCCTAGAGCCGCGGTAGTTTTACCTTTTCCTGGGCCAGTGAATACTAAGATGAGTCCCTTTTTGTCCGGTGTAGAATTCATTTGGTTTCCGAAACGATTTGTTTCTTATTTGCTTTTCTGAATTTATGAGAAAAGTCAGAAGCATAAAGTCTGGAGTCTGCAAAATCATGGCAGTCCAATACTTTACCTACAAAGATGATCGCAGTGGCTGTGATCTTTTCTTCTTTTACTTTAGCTACTATACTTTCCAAGGTTCCAGTAACTATTTTTTGTTCCGGCCAAGTCGCCTTCTGAACAACAGAAACGGGGCAATCCTTACCATAATGAGGAATAAGTTCTTCTACAATTTTGCGAATATGTAAAACACTTAAAAAGAATACTAGAGTAGCCCCAGTGGAGGCGAAGGTTTCTAACTTCTCTTTTTCTGGCATAGGAGTCCTTCCTTCTGCCCGAGTAATGACAACGGATTGAGAAACTTCTGGAAGTGTAAGTTCTTTCCCGAGCATTGCGGCTGCAGCGGTAAAAGAGGAAACTCCAGGGACGATTTCGTATGGGATGTCTAATTCATCCATTTTTCTCATCTGCTCGGCTGTTGAGCCAAATATAGATGGATCTCCAGTATGGACTCTCGCAACATCCTGGTCCTTCTTCTTAGCTTCTTCTAAGATGGAAATGATATCTTCCAGAGTCATTTTAGAAGAATCTAATACGGTTGCAGTAGGAGCTGCTCTTTCTATCACTCTTTGTGGGACAAGTGAGCCTGTGTAAAGAACGATGGGGCAGGTTTCCACGAGTCTTGCACCTTTGATTGTGATCAGATCCGGATCTCCAGGACCTGCGCCAATAATATATACTTTCATAATACTCTCAGTCGCATTTTAAAATATTATCTCTGAAGGAAGACCAAACTTGTTTAGGAGAATGTCCTAGCCATCTTGCGTCTGTGTATTCTCTATTTTCCCAGAGAGTCTTTTTGCTATTATCTAAAACATAATTCCAAAGCCTTTCGCTAATGGATGAATTTCTGTAAATGGAGAATAGATCATAAATTTCTTCAGGTGAACCTTCTGAAGAAAAGGAAATCAACGTATTGAATTGATTTTTAGAAACAATTTCCTGGTCTTTAATTTTCAGTTTTATCCATTTCTGGTCTTGTTCAATTGTATTATAAAAACCAAATGTTTCTAAATCAGTGGGTTTTTTAAATTTTCCTATCTGATAGTAGTCTTCGTTGTTTTTATAAAGAATAGCTCCGCCTATACGTCCCAAATATTGGATTTTTTCTTCAGATTTTAATTCTGATATTTGAGTTTCTTTCTTTTGAGGAGAGATTTCTAAAAATTGTAATGCCTTTAATGCAGTGGCCACTGAAGAATCTTGGGTTTCGATCCCTTCTTCTTTCTCTTGTTCGAAAATTGTGGTGCTTGATTTTACGAATGCACCTTGTATTTTAGTGATATTTAAATTAGGAGAAGGTGATTCTTTCGGGATCCTACTCGCAAGATCATTTTCTGTTCTCAAGGAAACTGCTCTATTTTGCCCAGGCTTTAGAGAACCATCTTCTAAAGAGTATTTGTTTCCATATCCTCTTGGAGTTACAAAAAAACCTTCATAAACGAAAGACTGAGAGGATCCTATGATAACGGTTGTATTCATTCCGATCTCGAATTCTAAAAAATGATCTAAGTCGGAAAATTGAATATTCTCCTGTCTACGATATGCGCTCTTTACAAGTGCAACTGGAGTAGTTCCAGGTCTGTATTTTTTAATGATACGAGAAGCTTCGACAATCTGTCTTTGTCTTCTGCCGGAGGCTGGATTATATAAATTAATTACAAAGTCTCCTTTAGCAGCAGATTCGATCCTGTTCTCTATCACTGTCCACGGAGTTAGAAGATCGGAGAGAGAGATCCTGGCAGAATCATGTACCATAGGAGCTCCAACAAGGGAGCCGCATGAACTGTCCGCGCTAATCCCTGGGATCATTTTGATCTCCGGAGAATCTCCTTTTTTCCAACCTGTCTTTCTTAAAACTTCGAATACGAGACCCGCCATTCCATAAACGCCTGCATCTCCCGAAGAAATTAATGTTACAGTTTGTCCCAACTTCGCTGATTCAACTGCAGTTTGAGCCCGAGTGATCTCTTCTGTCATTCCTGTTCGAGTGACTTGTTTTCCGCTTAGATGATGTTTTACAAGATTTATATAAGTTGTGTATCCTATTATGGAATCCGCCTCTTTGATAGCGGATAACGCAGCAGGAGTAATATGGGAATCGTTGCCAGGACCTATTCCTACAATATTCAATTTTCCTTTTGGAGTTTCGTTCATACCTTCTCCAGACTTTTAGAATGAATTTCCGATCTTGTAGGGAATGGGATCCTTGCAATTGCTACTGTTAGGTTTTTTCCACCTTCCGTTTCTTTATATTTCTGTTTGGTTACTAGTAATTTATCAGCCCCAGAAAGAAGAAGAGCAGAAGCTTCACTTACAGAGCGAGTGCCCACATATTCTGACGCAGCTTTAGAAATTTCCGAAATTCCTTCCACTTGGTCCAATTTTTCAGGGGAGAAGGTTACAAATTCCCAGCCATACTTTTCTGAAATTTCTAAAAATGCAGGTTCTTCTTTTTTAACATCAACACTTGAAATTGCTTTTATACTTTCAAAAGATAGATTATATTCTTTTAATACTTTTTTGATTCCATTCTCAACGATATCTGTAGGAATTCCCTTATCGCAACCCAATCCCAAAATCAAGGATTTAGGTCTGTAGATCACAGAATTGGAATATATATCTGGAGTTTTAGTTTCGATGTCTGTTCTATCAGTTGCGATTAAAAGAATTTCGTAATCTTTAGGGTTTACATTTTCTAAATTTGAAGAATATTCTACTCCCTTAGGTAGACCTTTTTCCAGGGACCAGAAATTCGGCTCACCAGTTTCCTGTACGAATAGAACTTTAGTTTCATTTACTACGGCAGCGCAGGCTCTGGTTACGTTCCTATCTTGATCTTCTAAACTCCAACCCAGGTCCCTTCCCAAAATATCCACAGTCAAAGTTCCGGAAACGTCGGAAGCAGTTGTGATTACTGGAATATTTTCCAAAAGATCAGAAATTTTTTGAGTGAAGAAATTGCCTCTTCCTACATGACCAGACAAAACGCAAATTGTAAATTTTGCCTGGTCATCAATGCAGAGAACCGCAGGATCTGTCTTCTTGCTAACCAAAAGTGGAGATATCATTCGAACAACTGCGCCTACACTGATCACAAAAATATGGCAATCGTATTCTATAAAACTTTCTCTTAATGTAGGTTCCATTGGTAAGCTTAAAAGTTTGGATTCTTTCGGTGCTTCCGAGATGAATTTTGGAGAAACGAATATATCCGCGCCGCTTAAGGAATGAAATAATTTTGTCCCGGTATTTAATCCGTGTTTAGTGATTACATAGATTGCGTAAGGTTTTCTACTCTGAATCATCCGAAATACCTCTTAAAATGCCTTTTCGTTTTCGGATAGAAATGACAACCATGGAAAAATAATCACAGGTCTCATTCTTGATAGACTCAATATCTTTTACGATCCTTTGACGATCTGTAGTTCCATAAGAAACATAGGTTGCATTTTCTAGAATATTCTGCTCTTTTAATATTCTTATTAATTCTGGAACTACTTGTCCCACCTTTGTTAGAACGATTGTATCAAAATCTTGGATAAGTTTTTCCAAGTCTTCTAAACCATAGGTTGCGGGAAGAACACAGAATCTTTCTCTTCCGTCTGCAAGCGGTGTTAGCAAACTTGCAGGAATAGCAGTGATAGAAGAAACAGCCGGAACAATTTCTATTTCTATTCCTGGCCATCTATCAGGAGCCTCTTCTAATAAGTAACTCCAGGAGCTATATACGGATGGATCTCCCTGCGTGATAAATGCAACATCCAAACCTTTTTCTAATCTTAATCCTATTTCTTTGAATGCTTTATCCCATGCTGGGATTAAGATGTTCGGATCTTTGGTCATTGGAAAATGTAAGAATAATTTTTCCTGTGTTTCACTTTCTTGAACTACTGGAGAGCATACTCTCCAAGAAAAAGAGGGGAGTGATTCGCTACTTTTGGGAATAGCAAGCACCGGAACTGTATTTAAAACATTTACTGCTCTAAGGGTGATTAGGTCGGTCGCCCCGGGGCCGACTCCGACCCCGAATAATTTTCCGTATTTTGTTTTTACAGACATAAAATGTATTATGATTTCCTAATTTTAAATATATGGATTGGATTTAATGCTTCGTATCTAAGATAATCCGCGAGTTTTTGGCCTCTGGAAATATTGATCAGGCTCACTTCAGGGATTAAATCCATGTCTCTGAATGTTTTGTATGCCTCTGCAACATTGTCTAAGGTGATTGCATTTGCTACTAAACACCCGCCTTGGCTTAATCTATCGAAAGAAAGTTCAATGATCTCTTTCATGTTTCCTTTGGAGCCGCCTATGAATACACAATCTGGAGCGGGGATGTCCATTAGCGCCTGAGGAGCTTTTCCGTGTATTAAGAAAACATTATCCGTTTTATGTGAGAGCATGTTTTGCTGGCAAATTTCTATTCCTTCGGAATCTACTTCTATTGCGTAAACCTTTCCTTCTCTTGCAATCTTGGCTGCTTCTATTGAAACTGCACCTGAGCCTGCTCCAATATCCCAGATCACAGAGTCTGGTCGGATTTCTAACGCAGAGAGAGAAAGTATTCTTACTTCTTTTTTGGTAATAAGTCCCTTTTTCGGAAGACGTTTTGCATATTCGTCTTCTCCTAAAAATGGAAGAAGTGGATAAGGTTTCCAATTCGGGTCTTTTCTAATAAGTATAATTACATTTAAGTCTGAAATGTTTGGAGTCTCTGCCAAAGTTTCAAGTTCGAATTCACGGACCTTCTCTTCTTTTCCCCCTAAGTTTTCACAAACGAATACTTTCCAATCTGTTTCAGAATAATTTAATAAGTATTTTGCGATCTTGGAAGGTGAGTTTGTTTCGTCTGTAAGACATGCAATCTTGGATATAGTTTGTAATTTTGTAATAAAACCTTCGATCGGTCTGCCATGTAGAGAAATAAAAGAAGCGTCATCCCACTTGACCCCAATTTTGGAAAAAGCATTTTGAACAGAACTTGGAGCTGGAATAAATTCCACATGATCTCTTCCTACTTTTTTTAAGATCAGATTTCCAATTCCGAAAAATAGAGGATCTCCTGAAGCAAGAACACATATCGTATGCTCTGCAGAAAGTTCTGCGATCTTCTCCGCTGTTCGAACAATATTATTTTTGATAACGATCCTTTCTCCATCAAATTGAGGAAAAAAATCTAGATGCCTTTCTCCGCCAGCAAGTACTCTCGCTCTTGCGACTGCACCCATTGCTTTGCTCGAGAGTCCGACACATCCATCGTCTCCGATCCCTATTACGGTAACTGCTTTCAAAATTTTTTCTCCGTAGAAAGAAGTAGAAGTGCATGTATAATTGAAACTGCGATCGTGCTTCCTCCCTTTCTTCCTCTTGTAAGAATATAAGGGATAGAATATTCAGATTGGAATTTACTATCTAATAACGCTTCTTTGGATTCTGCAGCAGATACAAATCCTACAGGAACTCCGATCACTAGAGAAGGTCGAACTCCTTCTTCTTGCACAAGTCTTACTATTTCTAAAAGTGCTGTGGGTGCGTTTCCGATCGCGATCACACTTCCATTCAAAAGCCCAGAACTTGAGGCCTTGCGCATTGACTCTATGGCTCTTGTGGAATTATTTTCTTTTGCTCTTTGGATTACATCAGGATCACTAATAAAACTATAAGTTTTACAACCATACGTTTCTAAACGGTCACTGTTCAAACCGGCAATAATCATCTGAACATCACAAATGATGGGGCATCCATTTTTTAATGCTTGGATCCCATCACGGATCGCATTCTGGTGGATTTTTGTTAAATCTTTATATTCAAAATCTGCAGTGGCATGTATGATCCTTCTAACAACTTCCCAATCACCCGGAGGATGAGAATGATTTCCTGATTCTTCATCTATGATTGCAAAAGAATTATTTTCGATCTCCCTTCCTAAGGAAGTCATTTGTCGCATATCATTCATTTATTCAGCTTCTCCTTTGATTCCCCAGCCTTCTGGAGCTTCAAATTTTCCTAATAGTGTTCCGTCAAAATCCACCATGTAAGTGGAAACTCTTAGTCCTAAACCATGTTTAGAACAATTTTTAGAGACAATCTCACAGATCCTGGTAGTGATATAAAAATGTCCGGATTCTTTACAAATATCTAATACGTGCCTTGCTGTGTTTGCTGATTCTATATTACTGCAAACAGTTTCAGGGATTTCCAGAGATCTTGCAATATTTGCGAGCATCTTTGTGTTTACAGAAGAGCCACCTCTATGAGTCATCATAACTCCGTCGGCCATCTTAGAGAGTTTTCCGATCATACCAACAATGATCACATGATGAATATCTTCTTTAATTGCAGTCTTGATCCCTGTTCCTATAAAGTCTCCGACTTGGATAAATGCGATCTCGTTCATTGAAGGAAGAAGGTCCATTGCAAACTTTTCGGACTTTCCGCCTGTAGTTAGTATGATACTTTGTTCTCCATATTCTCTGGCAACTTGTATTGCTTGTATTACACTTGCCTTATATGCCGCAGTGGAATATGGTTTTACGATACCTGTTGTACCTAAGATTGAGATACCGCCTATTAACCCTAGGCGCTCATTCATAGTTTTTTTGGCCATCTCCTGGCCACCCGGAACACTGATAGTAACTTCTGCGCCTGAAAATGCTGAGCCTATCAGTTCTTCTAATATCATTTCCGTAATATTTTTTCTAGGAACTGGATTGATTGCAGGCTCTCCTATCTCTAAACCGAGCCCAGCTTTAGTGACTACCGCTACTCCTTCTCCGCCTTTTAATACGATCTTGTTTTCTTGATTAAGTTTTACTTCTGCAGTTAACTCTGCACCGTGAGTGCAGTCTGGATCATCTCCTGCATCTTTGATAATACTACAAACTGCGCTATCATTTGAGATCTCGCAACGTTTCAGTTCGAATATAACTTTTCTTTTGTTGGGAAGAGTAGTTTCGATTTCCTTAATGGTTTGGCCTAAGATTAGAACTCTGACTGCTGCTTTCGCCGCAGCAGCTGAACAAGCTCCTGTAGTGAATCCTTCTCTTAGTTCTTTGGTTGCCATTTGAACTTATCCGAGACTTACAGCTTGCGATGGATTTCTTTGGGTATTAAAGAATGCTTCCATTCCGATCCTGGACTCTAAGGTTCCTAAACGAACTAGTTCGGATCTTACTTCTCTTAAGATGTTTCCGTCTCCGCTTAAGAATGCGTTCTCCGGAACTGTACAATCCCCCAAGATCGATTTAAAGATTTCTAATGCACTTGAGATCCTATTTGGATCTGAAATGGACGGGATCTGAAATATAGTCGGAAAATTAGAAATTTCTGAGAGTATTTCCCTTAGTTTATTTTCAGAAAGAAAATCTTCTTCTTTTGTTTTGAGCCAAACTGTTATTGTGCTGTCTAAACGACCCGAGAATTTTTTGGAAAGAAGAAGTCCTGCAAGAGTAGTGATGCCTGTGTCCGTTGCAAGAACGAGAGAGAAACCTGGAGAAGGCCATGTAGGATCTCCTACAAATTTTCCCCAAGGACCAGAATATTCCAATTCTTCTCCTAATTTTAATTCAGGTAGAATGCTGGATGCTTTTCCGGTCCCTAAACGTTTTACACAAATTTGAAAAGAATTCGTTTTGGAATCGGAAGACAAAATAGAATAAGCCCTTTTGATAGGCTTCCCCTCATTATCGTTTCCGACATTAAGTATAACGTATTGTCCTCCTACAAACTCGAAAGGAAAACCATCCGATCTTTCGAATTGATATAGATCCGAGGAAAGGTTTAAATTTTCCTTATGTATTAACTTAAGAAGTTTTTGGCTCAATGTTCCTCCTAAGAAGGGTAGATCTCATGCACGAAATCATGCATCTCTTCTAAATCTAGATATAAGGTTTGGAATGATTTGGCGGAATTTTTGAGATCCAATTCTACTTTTTTTGTAAGTATCAATAGAGAAGTGTAATATCCCGATTTAGGATCTCCGGCAGGAAGTTTTGAGATTGTTTGTTCTAAATCTACTAAACTTGCTTCAAAAAATTTGATGAGATCATCGAAATTATTTGCAGTTGTCAACGACTGGATCGGCCCGGGAGAAGAGAGTGCTTCGGTTCCTATTTCATTTTTTTCATGTTGGATGACTGATTCGTCCTTGATACCAAGAACATTCATCATTCCTAATCTTAAAGCTGCAATTTCATGACATGCCATATTATATTCCTATTGCATAATATTATCTACTAAACGAGAAACGAGTCTATCTTGCAGTAGATGTTCTGAAACCAGATCGTCCGCATCTTCTACACTTACTTTTTGGTACCAAACTCCATCTGGATAAACTACAACTACCGGACCTTCTCCGCATCTTCCCATGCAGGAAGAGCGAGAAATTTTGAAATCTAAATGCCTTCCTTGTAATTTTAAGATGGATCTCATCCGTGCGACTAATGCAGAACTTCCTTTGCTTGCGCAGTCTATATTCTCACAAACAAATATATGTTTTTGTAAATTACGATGAGGGAATAGATGAGGAGCAGCTTGGTTATGAGTTTCCAGATGACGGATACTCCAAAGAAGAGCTTTTAATCCTCCCACTTTTTTAGAAAGGCCAGGAAGTTGTGCTCTGTATTCGCAGGTATCACAAGGAAGAGAAAATTTTCCAGAGATACAATCTTGTATCCTTTCATTCATGACTGAGAAAAGTTCTGGATCAGGTCCAAGGTAAGAGGTAAGTTCTGTTTTGATCCAAGGAAATTTTTCAGAGAAGTTTTGTACTAAAGAGGAAATTTTTTGGATCAATTTTCCTCCAAATAAAAAGTAGGGGACCACCAGAAGTTTTTCCGGTCTCAACTTAGAGGCCATCTCTAAGGTTTCGGGAAGAAGAGGGCTGGTGATCCCTATAAACGAAGGAAGAACAAAGGAGAAATGATTTCCTTCTTGGAATAAACGAACTGTTTTATAAAAGTCACCATTCGCATCCGGATCGGAAGAACCTCTGTTTACAATGATCACTCCGGTTTTGGAAGATTGTTCTTTGTTTAGAGGTAAAAATTCTTCAGCACGTTTTCTGAGTAAGGATACCATCTTAGAATGGATACCTAAACTATTTGTTATCTTAAAAGAATGATCCGGAAATTCGGATTTGATCCTATCAAGAACGATTGGAATATCATTTTTTATATGACCGGAAGTATATAGAAAAAGAGGGAATATTATAATATTAGAATATTCTTCTGAAATTTCTCTTAATGCAGTTTCCAGATCCGGCTTTGCAAGTTCCACATAAGCGTGAAAAATTTTCAGATCTGGGCGGGTAAGTGAATAGGCCTTAACTAGAGAAACGAATTCCAAATTGGAATTTTCTTCTCTACTCCCATGGCCTAGTACCAAAACCGCAATTTTAGGCTTCATTTGAACCCCAATACCTGCCTTGGTTTCCAAAATAGGAAAAATAAAGAAGATAATAAAAACCAGAAGATCAGATTTGTGAGTAAGGTCACATACTCGAATTTTATCCTCAATTCTTTCGGGGCAGCAAAGTCTTCCGAAATTTTAGGTACTCCAAGATAGAAAGGAAGAGCTACAAAAAATATAACTGTTATTAAGGCGAAAGACCACTTCAATAGATTATGAATTTTTAAATAAGAGAGAACTACCCTAAATCCTAAAACTCCTACTAAACTGGAACCAACGCAGATGTACCACCAAGCCTGTCTTTCAGGATAATCATATGAACCGGAGACTCTTCCTGGTAATTCAGGGGGAAGCCCCAAAAATGGGATCCCGAAAAATATTAAAAATCCACCTGTCGTAAATAAAATACTTAGGGTGATTGCTTTGTATAGGGAAGGGCCTTCTATAAATCTGCTTGGAGGGAAGAAGATTACCCAAAGTGAGACGAGGACTCCAAAAGAAATTCCTAATAAAATGGAGCCGACTAACGTTCCAAAATTTCTTTTTTGCCAAAGTTTATCATTCTCAGCTTCTTCACTAAAGTTAGATTCAGCCTTTGTATGAGAATGAGTTTTTCCATGCGTGTGAGAATGAGTATGTATATGGCTTATATTAGAATTTTCAGATACAGATTTGGATTCAAACTTCTCCGCTTCTAAAATTAACGGAAGATTCCAAACACAAACCAGGATCCCTAAAACAAGTCCAGACACCAGGCCAGAGAATATTCCGGCCCGTAATAGATCAGAAAGTCCTGATCTTAATGGCATGGGAAACCCGTAGAATGCCTTATATCATGGAATGTATCGTGCAAATACACCATTGGTTCCAGACCTACTACATAGATCGTAGAAAAAGCGAGAAACCCAGCCAAAACTAGAACGGAACCTCTAAGCCATAACTTGGCTCCGGAAAAATCCTTCGAAACGGAAATCGAGCGCATAAAAATCCCTCCTAAGAGATCTTCACCTTACAAGATATAAACGATATTAAGACACGAGAGATCGTGCCAAAGCATCGTATGAAGAAAAAAAAATTGAGTTTAGTTACGAGATTGTCTTACATCCGAGACTGGATCACGTAGCTTCAGGATTTTTGTAAGGCGTTTTCTGACTCGAGATCATCCTACTCAGCACGTCTTCCCAGGTTTAACACCCAGTGACATCTTGTGCCTTTTGTCCCTCTTACAGCGGCGGGTACCGTGACGGAATTGCACCGTCTTCCCATAGATGAGATCATCTATGTTCCTACAAAAATAGTCTGAGATTTTAGGATCTATTTTGATCCGTTTATTTGTATATCTTTTTTTAGGATGAAATTCAGAAAATATGGAAACACATTCTGATCGTGGCGACGTAAGAGAGATCGATCTAAAGAACAGAATCTAAAAGTTTGGAATGGTAACGTTGTGCGACATCGGGATGGGATCTGAATCTGCTCTTCAATAAATTTTTTCCAACTTCATAGAATAAAGGATTATTCGGATCTTGTGTAAGTCCTCTGATTTCTTTCTGTAAATGTTCCGGCAAATGTAATAAAGGAACATTCGCATCTAATCTCGCGCTATAAAAGAAACCAACCGAGATCCGATCCGTTCCGGAAGAGGGAACGAGAGCACGATGTACTGTCGCGCGTAAATAACCGTTGGAGGCCAATTCTAAAAGTTCTCCAATATTGATCACAAAGGTCCCTGGAATCGGAGGCACTTGGATCCATCCATTCTCATATTCCACTTCCAAACCTGCTTGTTCGTCTTGTAAAAGAACGGTTACAAAACCTCCATCCTTATGAGCTCCCACTCCTTGATCACTATTCGTAGATTCTCTTCCCGGGTAACGGATTACTTTCATCAATTGGTGAGCCTTTGCTCCTAAGATAGGATCAAAAACAGATGGCTCTTGGCCTAGAGCAGAAGAGAATGCATGCACCAATCGGATCGCAAGATTTGTGACTTCCTTCTGATATCTTAAAACGATTTTTTTAAATTCGGGCAGTCGATCCGGCCATTGGTTCGGTCCTTGTAAGATCGTCCAATGAGGAGAAATATCCGGATCGGAAACTGGAGAAAGTTCAGCCCCTACATCCAATTGTTCTCTCCAATCCGGAAGGCCTAAAGTTCTTTCTGCCCCGATCCTAGAATATCCTCTGAAATGAGGAGAGTGGATCATCTCGATGGATAATTTTTCCTCTATCGGTAATGCAAAAAATTCCCTGGAATTTTTAAGAAGGAGTTCGGGAAGTTCCGTATCGATCCCATGACCGGTTAAGTAGAAGAACCCAAGCTCACGGGAAACCTCTCTTAATTCTTCCAGAAAATTTTCACGCTCAGTAACTGCTCCTGAATATTTAGAAAAATCTAATATAGGCAGAGAGTTCCATTTTTTGTTTTGCATAAGGATGACTGCTAAATCTTCTTCCTCCCGGAAGTAGCGGTCAAGCCTATTTCTGTTTTAACGGATAAAAAGTCAATTTAACGGATTTGGCTATAGTTATACTTTTTGTTTTTTCTTATCCAGTCTGGACTGGGCCGCTTTTAATTCAGAATCCGTAAGCTTAATACTGAATTCAGGGAAATGCCTAAATAGGAAATATTGGAGCCAAGAATCCCAGCCAGTATATCCAATAAACTTATTGTTCGGGATCCATTTTAAGATTGCCTTTGCTACTGAATCGATCGAATGCACTCTATTCAACGCTGAACCCATTTCAATTTCCTTACTCAATTCAGGTTTATCAGTATTCTCTTTTTCTAAACCAGGAGTGTCAGTTGTAGGAGGAAGGAACAATTTTACTTTCACTCCGTGGAGCATCATCTCCTGTCTGAAACCTTGAGCAAAGCCTACGATCGCGAACTTACTCGCTGAATAAGCTCCGTATCCATAGATGGAAAAGAACGCAAGAGTAGAGGATAAAAATACGATCTCTCCACTTTTTTGTTTGGAAAAGTGATCACTAAATGCGAGTGCACTGTTCACATGGCCGAAAAAGTTCACATCCATTAAATTTCTATAAACTTCGTCGTCCAGGTCGGAAGCTTCTCCCGCTTTTGCAAAACCACTGCTACAGATCAAAAGGTCCAATCCTCCTAAAGTCTGGATTGCCTTTTTGGCTTCTTTTTCAAGAGCCTTTTTGTCGGAAACATCCAAAACTGCGAATCCGAAGACTGCTGTTGGAGTTCCTACAGACTTCAATTCCTGGACTGTTTTTTCTAAGTTAGATTTTCCTCTGGCGGAAACAATTACACTTGCTCCTGCCTTCGCTAATTGAATTGCAATTCCTTTGCCTATACCCGCGGAACCGCCTGTAATAAATACTTTTTTGCCTTTGTATCTGCTGAATGACATACTGAAAAATTCTCTTCGATGCGGGCAAGGTTTCCGCTTTTGAGAAACTATTCAATCTAATTCGAAACTTTTTACATAAAGAATTAGAGAACTTGTTCCAAAATCTTAAATTCCTGGTTTGGTATCAAAACAAATCTTGCCTTTTCATTCCTATAATACTGAATACGTGAGAATCCAAGGCCCCAATATGCATGAGATACCTTTACTGGAAAACCTAAGGAAGAAGATCCCAAGTTTGGAAAAAAATTGGGACCGTTATACTTCCATGTTAAAAGAAAAGAAGGTCCCACCAAAAACTGAACTCATCAAAAGAGGCGTTTATACCAAAAATATATTCATCGTTAAAAAGGGATGTCTGCGATTAAAATTCGAAGATAAGGGACGTGATATCACGATCGCGTTTTTTCCAGAAAACAGGGCAATCACTTCTATTCATAGTTATAGAGGGACTTATAAAAATAGTCAACTTAGTGTAGAAAGTATAGAGCCTACAGAATTACTTATACTAAGCGGAGAAGATGCTGAAATTATTTACCGGGAGAATGAAGAGGTTCGTGATTTTTTATTGGAATATGTTGCCGAAAGATTTGATACTTATATGAATTTGTTTTTGTCTAGGATTAGGGATAGCCCTGAACAAAGATATTTGAATCTGATCAAAGAACAACAGGATATCGCAAATCGTATCCCTCAACATTATATTGCTTCTTTTTTAGGGATCACTCCTGTGTCCTTAAGTAGGATTAGAAATAGGATATGGAAGGAACAAAAATAAACTTCTTATAAATTTTTTTAAGGGTAGAAGTGGCCGGGACTTCTTTTATTCCAGAACCGGAAAGTAGATAGAAAATTTTGTACCTGATCCAAGTTCACTTTCTACTTTGATCTTTCCTTTATGATTTTCTAAAATACCATAAACGATCGAAAGTCCTAGGCCAGTTCCTTTTCCGGGCTCCTTAGTGGTGAAGAATGGATCGAATATTTTGCGGATTGTTTTTCTATCTATTCCAGTCCCACTATCTAAAATTTCTATCACTGCAGTCTTTTGAGTCTTTTCTGGAGAAATGAATTCACCTTCTTCCATTCTTAATCGTATAGAGAGCAATCCACCGTTAGGCATTGCGTCTTTTGCGTTTAAGAATAAGTTCAGAAAAACTTGATGGATCTGAGTATGATCCGCTTGGACCCAAATAGGATCTTGTGGAAGATCAGAAATTACCCTTATGGATTTGGGAAATGTAGAGGAGGCTATATGTGCCGCTTCAGACAATAAATCGTTCAAGATAGAAGGTTTGAGATCAGATTCTACTTTCCTTGCCAAAGTCAGAAGTTGTTTAATTAACGAGGATCCTCTTTCTGCAGTCTTTTTAATTATTTCAGAATATTGTAAGATCTTTTCGGGGTGTTCCGAATTCTTTTCTAGTAGGGTAGTGTAACCTAAAACTACAGTTAGAATATTATTAAAATCATGTGCCACTCCACCTGCAAGAGAACCGATCGATTCCATTCTTTGGGAATGTATGAGTTGTTTTTCCAATTCATGTTGTTTGGTAATATCCTGGAATTGGGCCGCAAAATAATTTGGATCTCCCTTTCTATTTCGTATTAATGTGGCATCTACCTGGACCCAGAGATGATGTCCGTCTTTATGAATGTATCTTTTTTTCCTTTTAAAGATAGATATTTGTCCTCTTAAGAATTGATCCTTTAAGTGAAGATCTTCTTCTAAATCGTCTGGATGAGTGATATGGTCGAAATTCATTCCAACCAATTCATTTTCAGAATAACCTAAAATTTGTGAAAGTGCTGGATTAGAACTAATAAATCTTCCTTCCAGAGAAATGATCGCAAATCCATTCGGAGAGTGATAAAGTATATTTTTAAATTGTGCCGCCTGGCAGTACCATTCATCCCATCCCATTTCTTTAGGTAAAAAATCCTTCTCCAAATAACCGGATGGCTGGTTTATTTTTGGAGGAATTTCATCGCAACTTTGCATAACCTTCTCTTCCATGCTATTTAAGACAGAGAGTGTGAATGGTTTCCTCTTAACTATTGTTAATAAATTATGTAACTATTTTAAACTCCACCTAGTAACAAATTATAGTCTAACTTACTCTAGGAATTAAGAAGAACTAGGACTTCTCCCCCAAAAAAAAAGAAAGGAGAGGCCGAAACTTCGACCCCTCCCAAGGAAAGGATTGCCTTATAGGGAGGCGGAGACCATGAGATAAAAGAACTTAGAAGTATCGTCGAACGTGTATCTATTATCAGGATTAGAAGCAAATGGATTTGTTCTTTCATTCCCGATTGCTTCTTTAGCTTTCACGACGGAAATTCCCATCCAGATAGAAACTGAATCAGTGTAATTATAGATCCAAGTAAAATCGTACTGATAGAATAATCTTCTGCCTAATCTAGAATTGTCATAAGAGAACTTATCATTCGAATAATTTTCGGTGCTTGCTCCAGTATTCGGGACTCCTGAAACCTTATACCAAGCATCTTGTAAATTTGCTTTCTGAGTATCGTAAAACGCGAATATAAACATTCCATATTCTGTTTTGAGATTTGCTCTGATAGAATAAGACTTTATATTCTCAAATCCTGCCATTAGAGCCTGGCCATTCATTGTATTCCAGTTTGGAAAAGAGCCGGCAATCTGCGGAAATAAACTCTGCCAAGTCCCTACCTTAGAATCGGATCTATTCGGATCTCCTGATGCATATGTATAACCTAAACCTAATCGGATCCAATCATTTACTTTGATCCCAGTATCCAAGGAGAGAAGTCTTGTATCATACTGAACCTTCTCCGTATAAATATTTTTACCGTTAGCTGCTTTTTGGTCTAAGATATCCCAATCCGCTTTTACTCTGTCCCCAGTCATTCCTGACTGCCATGCAGATTCAATCGTCCAATCCCAGATCTTTCCGGCAGGTAGAAGGTTATTGTTCGTTCTGTTGGTGAATCTAAAACCAG
Organism: Leptospira saintgironsiae; assembly: GCF_002811765.1. Lineage (NCBI taxonomy): Bacteria > Pseudomonadati > Spirochaetota > Leptospiria > Leptospirales > Leptospiraceae > Leptospira > Leptospira saintgironsiae. The sequence goes on from NZ_NPDR01000003.1 coordinate 125,289, forward strand.
TGGTCAATAGATCGTCTCTTTGTTTCAGACGATTATCGAAATCTGTAGGATTTGTATTGGGGATCCATTTTTTAGAAACTTCGAACATATATACATCTAAGTGAGCTTCTTCTCCAAACTTGATCGTATTATAAGCACCGAAAAAGTAAGCCTGGTCTATAGAACCCTTAGATCTTCCATTACTCGTAGTCAAACCATAAGGAGCATCATATTGGTTGGATAAGATTGTTCCAAATACATGAGACCTAAACCATTGTGAATCGTGAACGAATCTAACTCCATCGAATGCAAAACCTGTATGAAGCCAATTTAATGGACCTACAATTTTCAGATCCCCGAAAGCAAATACTTGTCTACCTACAAAAACGGAAACAGGAAGTTTATCAGTTTTTTTGAATACGATATAGGCTTCCCTAATATCAGTATTGTTTCTTATATTAGTATTGGTAGAAGTAGCCGGAGTCAAAGTGGTCCCAGCACCCGTGCTAAGCCCGTATGTCCAGTTGCCAGCATTCTGTGGAGTTTGACTTCCTCCCCAGAGTCTGCTATCTTGCATAGTAACTTTGATCGCATAATAGGGAGAAGGATCGAATAAAAACCAGAGCTGAGTGTTTTGTCCTACAAAAGAACTATAATCATCTGTCTTCTTATTAAAGTCAGGATTCTCTCTTGCCTCGAATCTAGGACGGAGAGAAACTCCTAATTTTAAATTATCCAACCAGAATAGATCCGACTTTTGTGTATCCTTCATCTGCTCCGGAGTAACTAAAAGAGTTCTGAGATGATCTACAGGAATATTTCCCTTCCATGGAGAATTATACTTAGGCTCTTGCTTCTTAGTTTTCGGATCAGTGCCTTCTGTCTTATTCGTATCGGAAGAAGGGGGCAGTGGGTTTTGGATTGTTTCCTTTGTATTTTTATTCGGGTCCTCCTCCGAATACGCGGAAATACTAATAACAATAGTTATTAAGAGAAGTATAAAATTAAACATTGGTTTCGAGATTGTATTCATCCAGGAGTAGCCCACAGTAAAAGTATCTTTGTGAAACTTTTAGCAATTACTGTGCCAATATGGTAAAAATATATGATTGTTAAGTGAATTGGTGTATTAAAGTGATTTGCTGAGATTTAGATCGTGTGTAGTATTTTCTGTACGTTTTAAATATATACGTAATGTATAAATTAGATGCGTTTTCTAGGAAAATTCTTTCTGTAGTATCTTCGACTGTCTTTTGGAGAGGTAATTTAACGCTTAATATTGCTATTTTTTAAAAAATTACATAGTTGGCATGAGTTTTGCTTTTTAGGTGATGATGTCTATATTCAGTTTTTTGCGGAAATTGAATCCGTAATGTTCTATCAACTCCAGTTCAAGTTCGTTATTGAAACGAATTATACTCTTGGTGGTTTCTTCTAATGAAACTAGTAAGGGACCTTTTCTTCCCTCTTGGATTTCTTTTTGTAGATTCCAAAAGTATTTACTGTTTTGGAGAGATTTTTTCTTATCCGTTTGTTTACTTTCAAAAACTCTTTTGTAGATCGAAACTAACTCACTCGGAGTTTTTACATTTATATCTACTTTTTTTAATTCGTAAGAAAAGTCGGGATCGTTTCCGTTTTCGGAAGCCAGTTTTGTTTTTGAGATCACAGAAGGGAGAAGTTTAGAAATGTCTTCGTAAATCGGAAATGCCGCAAAAATCCAATTCACTAGATTTAAGCAGGAAAGTTTTGCTGGAGATCTTTTGTATTCCGCCCAGACTTCTTCTAAGAAGTCCGCTTGGGAATAGAAAAAAAACAAAATTTCATGCTCGTTCTTCTCTTTCATTTTTTGGGTTCGAGCCTGAGCGACCCGTTGTATCCAAGGGATACTTTTTCTTTATATGCAGGATAAATGCCAGATCTAAAAAAGAAAGGCAATTCGTTTCTAATCGCATCGAATCCTGATTCCAACGTATATTCTGCGCTTCTTGGCTGGAGAAGGCAGGGGATCTTGGGGATGACGATTTTGTCGAAGATACTACATTGCAGAGATTCTATACAAACTGCCTCGGAACTGAGGCTGGAAGGGACTTCTCCCACTGAAAGCAGATTCAGAAAGCCTCAATTTGACCCGTTTTCTAAATAATCCATGCTCTGGCGTGATAATTGCATGAATATAGGTATGCAAAACCCGGAAACTTTTCAGACCACCTGTCCGTACTGCGGGGTGGGTTGTGGCCTGAAGGTGGAAAAATCCGGGCCATTGGAAATTTCCGTAAGCGGGGATCCGGATCATTCTACGAATAGAGGGATACTTTGTTCAAAGGGGATGAATTTGCATTATTCCGTCATGGACAGGTCAGACAGACTTTTGTTCCCAATGATGAGAGAAGATCGTTTCGCTCCCTTAAAAAAAACAAGCTGGGACAAGGCTCTCGATTTCGCTGCAGAAAAATTTAAAAGTTTTATTAAGGAGTTCGGTCCCGATTCCGTTGGCTTTTATGTTTCTGGGCAACTTCTAACGGAAGAATATTATATTATAAATAAGTTAACTAAGGGTTTTTTAGGAACAAATAATATAGACACAAACTCCAGGCTTTGTATGAGCTCCGCCGTTACGGGATACAAGATGGCGTTCGGAGAAGATGCTGTTCCCGTAGGTTACGACGATTTGGATCTTGCAGACTGTTTTTTAGTTGCTGGTGCAAATCCAGCCTGGTGCCATCCGATTGTATTCAGAAGGATTGAAGCTAGGAAAAAAGAAAATCCGAATATCAAGTTGATCGTGATCGATCCTCGCAGAACTGAATCCTGCGAGCATGCGGATATTCATCTGCAGATAGATCCTGGAACTGATATTTATTTATTTCATGCAATTGCAAGAATTTTAATAGAGAAGGATTGGATAGATCCAAAGTTTATTCAGGATCACACAGAAGGATTCGAAGAATTAAAAACAAAAGTTTTTGAAATTTCTGTTTTGAAAGCAGCAGAAATCTGTGGGATTTCTTCTGAACTCATATATAAAACTGCAGAGTATATCTCTAAAGCAAATGGTTTTATCAGTTTATGGGCAATGGGTTTGAATCAAAGTGTTGTTGGGGTAAATAAAAATTTAGCTCTCATCAATCTTTCTCTTCTTACTGGGCATATTGGAAAGCCTGGGTCCGGTCCATTCTCCTTAACAGGTCAATCCAATGCGATGGGGGGAAGAGAAGTTGGCGGACTTTGTAATCTTCTTCCTGCTCATAGAGATTTGGAAAATCCTGAACACAGAAAAGAAGTCGCGAAATTTTGGGGAGTCGATTCGATTTCGGAGACTCCAGGTTATAGCGCGACTGAAATTTTTGAAAAGCTTGCTTCAGGAAGAATGAAGGCTATTTGGATTATTTGTACAAATCCTGCAGTGAGTCTTCCAGATGTGAGATCGGCTGAGTCTGGACTTCGTTTGGCTGAGTTTGTAGTTGTTCAGGATATTTCTGCGGACTCAAGTGTGATCCCTTTTGCAGATCTTGTTTTACCTGCTGCAGGTTGGGCGGAGAAGAAGGGCACGATGACAAGCTCCGATCGGAGTATTTCTGTTCTTCCAAAAATTTTGGAGCCTCCTGGAGAGGCTAGGGCCGATTCTTGGATCATTCAAGATTTTGCAAAACGAATGGGATTTGGTCCTTCCTTCCATTACTCAGATGAAGAAGAAATATTTCTGGAACATTGCAGATTAACCGAAGGGACCAAGATTGATATATTAGGTTTAGATTATGAAGAAATTCGTAAACATAGAGCTGTAAGATGGCCTTATCCTCAAAAAGGACATTTGGATAATATACGATTATTCGGTGACGGTAAATTTTATAGAAAGAATGAGAAGGCAAAGATCCATTCTGTAAGATCAGAAGATGATTCGGAAAAACCGGACGAGGATTTTCCTTTGGTGCTTACCACAGGTAGGATCAGAGATCAATGGCATACTATGACTCGTACCGGTAAGGTCAAAAAATTAAGAGAACATAGGCCTGAACCTTTTTTAGAGATCCATCCGGATGATGCCTATAAATATGATATCAAAGATGGAATGGTGGTAACCATTTCGAGTAAAAGAGGATCTGTTCGCGCAAAAGCACTTCTGACTGAATCAATCAAACGAGGTGTTGTGTTCCTGCCAATGCATTGGGGAAGAAAGAATGGGACGGATATATTCAGATCTAATAATCTTACAAGTTCTGCTTCCGATCCTTTTTCAAAACAACCTGGTTTTAAAATTTCAGCTGTTCGTATCACTCAATATAAAAAAGCTAAAGAGAAAATACTCATAGTAGGTGGAGGAACTGCAGCTTATGCATTTTTAAAACAATATAGAGACCTTGCTCCCGGTGATGATATCACTGTAATGTGTAGAGAAGAAAATCCATTTTATAATCGAGTCCTTCTTCCTGATTATATTGGAGGGGAGAAGGAATTTGACGATCTGATGCCTACTGATCCAGACGAGGTCAAAGACTGGAATTTGGATCTTTTCCCAAATAAATCAGTCCAAATGATCTATACGGAAGGGAAGAAGGTCCGTGATACGGAAGGAACATTATATTCTTATAATAAACTTGTACTTGCTATGGGAAGTTCTCCCGTTTGGCCTAATAAGGTTCCTCCTGAAATGCAGGGAGTGTTTAGTTTAAGAAGTAAAGCTGATGCTGATCGTATAAAAGGGTTTTTTGTTCCTAAATCTCATGCTTTAATTGTGGGTGGAGGACTTTTAGGATTAGAACTCGCTGCCGCTTTAAAAGGTGTTGGCGTACAAGTGACTGTTCTTGTTCGATCGGATCGTTTGATGTCCCAAAAATTAGATGCGGTTGGGGCAGAAATCTTAAAAGAAGAAATTCTCTCAAGAGGAATAGAGCTAATATTCGAATGCGAAATTTCTAAAATAGAAGGAACAGAAAGAGTCTCTAAAGTCCAGCTAACAAATGGAAATTTTATAGAACCGGACGGGATCATCTTTGCAATTGGGACCAAACCGAATTTCGAGATAGCTGTAAAAGGTGGATTGGATTGTAATAGCGGAGTAGTAGTGGATTCTTTTTTAAGATCTAGTGATCCCGATGTATACTGCATCGGGGAAATTGCAGAACATAAAACTGGAACATATGGAAATATTTCTGCAGTAGATGACCAGGCTAAAATTGCAGCACAGCATTTATTTGGTTATGCGTTTAACGAATACACTGGTTCATTACATGCTCATATCTTAAAAATTCCTGGATTGGAATTGGCGACCATCCGTCTTCCTGATGTTCCGATGGAAATTCCTCAGGACAAAAGAGGGGAATTTGAAGAGATCATATTCTTAGATCGTAAAAAACGTTTTTATAAAAAATGTATTATCCGAAACGATAGATTGGTTGCTGCGATATTAATAGGAGACAAATCTTCTTTTAGTAGAATGAAAGATTGGGTTTCTTCCGGGATTGAGCTCGGAGATCGCAGGAAACATTTGCTGAATGATGGAGAGATGATGAAACCTCTCCAAGGAAAGGTTGTCTGTTCCTGCAATGGAGTAGGAGAGGGTAATATTAGAGAAGCCATCCAGGATGGTGAAAGAACCCTAGATGCTATCGGAAGAAGAACCGGAGCAGGAACAGGATGTGGAAGCTGCCGTTTGGAAGTAACTACAATCCTGAAAAGTATGCTAAAAGAAGCCTAAGAGTTTTTTAGTCTAATTTAAATTTAGAGGCCGCTAATAAAGCCTCTGCTCGGACCTTGTTTCCATTTTTATAATGTAATTTACTTAAATGTTCCAGGTTTTTGGAATGGGTCGGATCTCTCATAAGGAGAACTTCTCCGAAATCAATCGCCTTTTCGTAATTTCCAAGTCTTGCAAGCGCATAAGAAACCCAGAGATAGACAGAGCTATCATCCGGATATTTTTCCAAATACTTTTGTCCTTCTGAACCAACGTAGATATAATCTTTCTCTTCTATTGCGTTTCTGAGAGCTTTTCTACGATTTGATTTTTCAGAGATTGCATCCGGAACTTGTTGGTTTTGAAAAGGATCGTCCAAAATATCCGCAACGGATGTCATCTCTTCCTTATAAGAAATTCTTACAAGACTCAAATCGTCTATGATATCTCCCCTGGATTGGATCAGGGATTCTATTTGTAGAAGTTCAGCTTTCGCCTCTTCTACATCTCTTAAGAACGCTCTTTCGTCTTCATTGATGATATGATTTCCGTCTTCGTTGATCCCAAGTTGAACATCGTCTCTTCCGTCTGAGCCAATTAAGATTACGTCATTTGGTTTGAGCTGGAGTGTTTGGACTACGAATACCTCTTCTGGATCTTCTACTCCTACTTTTCTTAACATTCCATTCTCGGATAAGAAGTCAGCTCTCCCGTCTCTATACATCACTACTTGGGGATGTTCTGCGTTTACGAAATACATTAATCCTGATTCTTCGTCTACGATTCCAACTACCATGGAGATCAACATTCTTCCATCAAAGGAAACGAATACACTTTTCAGTTCATGGTAACATCTTTTGAGCCAATGTTCCGGGAAAAGTTCCTGCATCTCTACAGTATTCTGGGTTCTTGTGACTATGGTTTTAAAAATGGTTCCCATGATGAGAGCTCCACCGGCCCCCTGCATAGATTTACCCATTGCATCCCCATTAAAGAAAACTAATACAGGTCGTCCTTTTAATTTTAGGGAATATACTGCGCATAAGTCTCCGCCCAATTCACCTTGCCAATTTCTGAATTGGAATCTTTTTTTCTGACGGCAAAGTATTTCGGCCCTCACTATATCGCTATGCCCATAGTTTCCGGCTAATGGTTGCATTAATTGGGAAGTTAAGAAATAATCCCCGTCCTGTTGGTGTTTGAGTTCTTTGATCTCGGTCAGACTTTTTTGAAGGTCATTTGTCCTTTGGCGGACCTTCTCCTCGAGACTGGCATTTAACTCTTCTACCTCATTGTGAACACGAACGAAACGATTTGCTAATATGAACGCTATTCCCAATATAAATGCTAAGAATGTGAATGGCATGATAAGTGCGGAATTGATTAGCCTATTTGTCACCGCATAGTCATGTAATCCGCCGAGCGCAATCAATGCAACTCCGCCTAAGAGTAATCTTGCGTCAGAATTCCCTTTCCAGGCGGATCTTCCCGTAATGAATGAAATATATGGAAGAACAAAAACTACTGTGAGTCCTGCAATAATCGTGAGTAATAGATCTCTAATATACTGATTTACGAATATATCTAAAAGACCTACAAATCCGTAGAGCGCCGCAGAATATACTGCAAATTTAGGATGTTTTCCTTGGAAGAATCTTGCAATAAACAAGAGAAGGCTTCCTATAAACATCATCAAGGAGAACTGATCCACCTTGGACTGTAATTGCCTATGCGACCCGAAAAGTATCTCAGCAGTGGAATTATTAGTAAGATGGAATATAGAGAAAAATATAGCGAAGAATCCAAAATATAAATTGAATATATCACTCGGTCTTCTGATCGCTAAAAGAAGGTGATAAAGTCCGACACTGATATAAACTGCCGCAAGTAAGAACGCAACGCTCAGTTCTAATCCAAATTTTTTAAAAATGGATTCTGAAAGTCCTAATGAAACTTTAGGTCCACTCCAATGGAAAGGTTTTCCCGGGATTGTGCAGATCTTTGCATATATATAATTTTCTCCGCCAGGGCGAAATACTGCAGCAGGTAATACGGATACGATCCTTCCATCCTGTCCGGAAAGATAAGGATCTCTTCTTCCTGTTTTTCCGATAAGACCTAATTTGGAAGTTTCGTTTAGATAAAATTCTGCAAAGTCTGAACTATGGCCAGAGTCGATTGCAACCGAAGTCTGCTGATTCATCCAAGCGCGGGCCTTCTCCGGTAGCGCATGACGTATTGAAATACATCCATCATAATTTTGATAAACATCATCCGAACTAAAATCAAATGGGACAGTGATCTTAGTTCCTTTTTTGAAATTAGGATTTGTATTATTGTCGGAGACAAATTCCCATTCTCCATTCAAGGATAGAATAGAATCTTCCGCGATCCAAGAGGCTCTCTCACAATTACCAAGGAGAAAAACTAGGCAGAATATAAGAAGTTTTTGTGAGACAAATCTGTGTAAATTAGATGGAATGAGAAATTTCAGTTTGGTCATTACGATTCTTGTAAAAAGTCAGCTGCAGGGTATAATACCCCGATTTATTGGCAAGAGCTAAATCCTAAGACGTAGCATGATTGTAATTTTCGACCCGGAAAGGTCGGAAAATTATTGAAAACCGCAAATAACTTAACGTGTAAATCTTTCGGTGAGTAATTCGACTCTTTTGCGTAAAACTTTCGTTTTTGGAAGGTCCGCAGAAAGTCCTTCTAAAGCCAGGAAGAACACTTTAGCGCTTTCTTTGTCTCCTAATATCTGTTCTGTGAATTTGATAATTTGGCGCTCATATTTTTGAGTACTCTTTGGAGATAATTTAGAACAGGTTTCATAAAACTCTGAGGTCTTAGGCTTTCCTTCTATTTTTGCCCAAGGTTCTATTAGTATCAGTTCACAAACCCGCAGAAGTTTTTGTTTGGGAGAAATATTCTGGCTTAAAACCTTCTCCGCTTCTTCGTAACTTCCCTCTAAAGTATAATCGAAAATCCCTTCGTAAAGATCCTCTTTACTTTTAAATTTTAAATATAGAAGAGGCCGAGATAAATTCGCCTGCTTAGCGATATCATCCATAGAGGTTTTGGAATACCCGAATTGAAGAAAACAATATAAGGCGGCATCTAAAATTTCCTTTTTTCTCTCCTCGTCCACTAGGTTTGCCTTTCGAGTCATAAGATTATTTGACAAATTTATAAAAAAATGTCAACTTTATCTGGATTCCCAGGTCTGAAAAATTGACAAATTAGATTTAAATTGTCAAAATGTAAGAATATCATCTATCCGAGACCCGAGTAGATCCATTCTTAAAGAGGAAATAGTAAAAATGAAGAAGGTTCACAGTTCTCGAAAATGGCTCTTCCCAGTCCTGGTCTTAGTTTTGGGAGCGTCGTTTTTTTATACCTGCCAAGCTCTGGGTAAAAAGGCAGAAGGAGAAAGGCTGATCAGAATGCAGAGTTCTCCACAATGGAAAGAAGGACAATTTGTAAATCCTCAACCTTTGATTAACGATTTCTGGATGGCATTAGGTAGTATGTTCCGACAAAGCGCGGATGTAAGCCCTAAGGATCCCGTTCCTGTTGTTTATGTGGAAAAATCAAGATTTTCTAAATTACCAGAGTCTGGTTTAAGGGTTACTTGGTTTGGACATTCTTCTACTTTGATAGAATTAGATGGAGTTAGGATTTTGACTGATCCTGTTTGGTCTGATAGAACTTCTCCTTCTTCCTGGATCGGTCCTAAAAGATGGTATCCACCTTTGATTTCTTTGGAAGATCTTCCTGAAATCGATTTAGTATTAATTTCTCATGATCATTATGATCATATGGATTTGGGAACCATTTCTAAATTGAAAGATAGAAACATATTATTTGTAGTTCCACTTGGACTCGGAGCAAATCTTTCTTATTGGGGAGTTCCTACTGAAAAAATTATAGAGATGGATTGGTGGGAAACTAAGAAGATCAAAAATTTGGAAATAGTAAGCACTCCTGCAAGACATGCATCCGGTAGATATCTTTTGGATAATGATGAAAAACTTTGGTCCAGTTATGCTCTACTTGGACCTAAACATAGAATTTATTTTTCAGGAGATACAGGTTTATTCCCTAAGATGAAAGAGATAGGAGAAAAATACGGACCTTTTGATCTAACTATGATAGAAACAGGTCAGTATAACCAAGCTTGGCCAGACTGGCATATTGGGCCGGAACAAGCGGTGATTGCTCATACACAACTCAAAGGTAAGGTTCTTCTTCCTATTCATTGGGGATTATTTGCTCTTGCTTCCCATGGATGGACAGAACCAATCGAAAGAGTTTTAGAAAAATCTAAAGAACTCGGGGTAACTGTGATCACTCCTAAACCAGGAGAAAGTGCAGAACCGGGTTTACAAAAAGATTATATTGTTTGGTGGCCTAAACTTCCTTTTAATTCCGCCAAAGAAGATCCAATTCTTTCCAGCCAACTGGAAGAAAATACAGCGAGTGCGAGGTAGTCATATGAAATTAAGAGTAATTATCACAGGTTCCACTGGAATGGTGGGAGAAGGTGTTCTGCTAGAATGTTTAGAAGATCCGAATGTAGAAAAGATACTTCTTTTAAATAGAAAACCTTATGGTATTTCTCATCCAAAGGTGGAGGAAGTCCTACATTCTGATTTTTCAGATATTTCCCTGGTTAAGGATAAATTAAAAGGATATAATGCCTGCTTTTTCTGCTCAGGAGTTTCTTCCATAGGATTAAGTGAAGAAGAATTTTTTAAACTCACTCATACGTTAACTCTGCATGTGGCGAGCACTTTGGCTTCTTTAAATCCTAATATGGTTTTTTCTTATATTTCGGGCGCAGGAACAGATAGTACTGAAAAAGGAAAAACAATGTGGGCGAGGGTAAAAGGTAAAACGGAAAATGATCTATTAAAACTTCCTTTTGAGAAGGTATATAATTTCCGTCCAGGATATATGCATCCAACTCCAGGAGCGAAAAATACTTTGTCTGCTTATAAGTATATTGGTTGGAGTTTTCCGATCCTAAGAACAATTTTCCCAAAACGTGTTTCTACTTTGAAACAGCTTGCTGTTGCAATGATCCATGCTAGCGAAAATGGTTATAGTAAGAATACTATAGAAGTACAGGATATTCTGGAGTTATCCAAATCCTAAGGCCTTTTCAGTTTTTACTTGCAATTTTCCTGAAAATCTTCGGACTTCAAATGGATGTCTAAGTCGGCCGAGAAAGTCCCTTTGATCCATTTGTCTGAAATTTCGGAGAATGTTAGGGATAAAATATTCTATGCAGGTAGGTTGGAAAACCTACCTCCTAGTTTTTCAGAATACGATAGTTCTCATAGACATTCCTACTTTGCTGTTTTCTATTTTTCAGAAGGAAAAGGAACTCATAAGATCGATTTCCAGAATTTTGAAATAGAAAAGAATTCGATCTTCTTCTTAAAACCTGGACAGGTGCATTCTTGGAAATTTCATAAAAAGCCAAAAGGATTCGCCTTAAAGATCAGCCCTGAATTCTTTCTAGAGCAAAATGAAAAGAATTCTGAACTTAGAAATTATCCTTTTTTTGGTTACGAACCAGGTTTATCCAAGATCGTATTAAGAAATCTTACTAAATTGAAAGCAGACTTTGGCAGATTGGTAGCCGAATTTGAAGAAGGTTCTGAACCTAAGGTTCTATTTTTACTAAGCCAATTGATCTTATTGCAAATTAAAAAAGAATACGATACTTCTTCCGAATTATTTATAAAAAAAAATCGACCTGTTTCTGAATTCCAAAGTTTATTAGAAAAATATTTTTTGAAAGAAAGAGGAACTTCTTTTTATTCCAGAAGATTGGGGCTTGCTCCAAATACTTTAAATCGACTTTGTCAGAATATCTTGGGAAAATCTGCAAAGTCTGTCATACATGATAGAGTTTTACTGGAATGCAAAAGATTATTGATACATTCCGATCTGAATATCACTCAAATCTGTTTTGAATTGGGATTTTTGGATAATGCGTATTTCAGTAGATATTTCAAAAAACTGACAGGTCTTACACCTGAACAATTCAGAGAGTCTGGACGAAAAACACAATAAAATACATCTTTCGTCCATTTACTTTCCTTAAACAATTTCTTATTCTTCTTTATGGGTTTTAGGATCCATATTAGGAGATTTTAATGTTAGAAAGGTTTTTTGCGACCGATTCAAATTTACTTTTTACGGTAGCTAGATTGGTTTTAGGGATTGTAATGCTACCTCATGGAGCTCAAAAATTATTGGGATGGTTTGGAGGACATGGTTGGAGTTCCACTCTTGGTTTTTTTTCTTCTCAAGGAATTCCTACAATCATCGGTGTTCTTGTGATCTTGGCAGAATCTTTTGGAGCCTTAGGTTTAATTTTAGGATTTTGTACTAAATTATCCGCTTTCGGAATTGGTATCACAATGCTCGGTGCTGCGATCTTCCAGAGACAAAATGGATTTTTTATGAATTGGTTTGGGAACCAAGGTGGAGAAGGTTATGAATACCATGTTTTAGCCATGGGACTTGCGTTTATTCTGGCATTCTCAGGAGGAGGCGCTTATTCCTTGGATGGTATTTTATCTGAAAAATTGAAATAGTAAAAACCGAGGGTTATTTTTTAATTTAAAAATAACCCTCGTTCTTCGGTGAGATTTCCGAAAGCCACTGGGTTATAAGGAATTTCTCAAGGTCTATGGAAAGCGAAGTTAGAATGAAAAAAGTTTTGGATAATATGCCTATCCTTTTCTTTTCCTTGGATGAGAACCTTAGGCCTGTTTCCTGGAATTATGAATGTGAAAGAGTTTTAGGATTTTCTTCTGAAGAAATTCTGAACGATAAAACATTCTCCTTTAAAAATCTCATCCAAGTGAAAGGAGAAGGGGAACCTTCTGGATTCAATCCTGAACTTTTAAACTCTGATTTTAAAAACTGGGAGTTAGATCTACTCTCTAAAGAAGGAAAGTCCAAGTTAGTCTCTCTTTCCAATATTTCTTCTGAATTTCCTCTTTTTGGTTCTACAAATTGGTTTGTGGGTGTAGATATCACAAGGACAAAGGAGATAGAAAGGGAATTAACAAGTTCTTTAAAAGAACTTTCTGATTTTCAAACTGCACTTAATGCTGTGTCCATTGTTGCGATCACTGATAAAGCTGGAACGATCATTTATGTGAACCAGAACTTCTGCGATATCAGCGGGTATTCTAGAGACGAACTTTTAGGTCATAATCATCGTATCATCAATTCGGGCTATCATCCTAAGGAATTTTTTACAGATCTTTGGAAGACAATCGCCAAAGGAAAAATTTGGCAAGGTGAAATTAAGAACAAGGCAAAAGACGGAAGGTATTATTGGGTGGATACAACCATCTCTCCTATCCTGGACAGAAATGGAAAGCCTTACCAATATCTTGCAATCCGAAACGATATCACAGAAAGAAAAGAAACAGAAGAGAAGGCAAGGCACGCAGAGAATAATCTGAAAATCCTGCAAGATAGGATGAGCCCTCATTTTCTTTTTAATACATTGAGTATTATCCATTCTTATTTACAAACAAATCCTGGGCTTGCGGATTCTGCGATACTAATGCTTGCAGATAATTATAGATTTCTAATGGACCAGGCGAATCAACAGCTTGTTCCTTTCGATATAGAATGGGAATTTATGGAAAATTATCTCCAACTTCTAAAACTTAGGTTTTCCGACTTCTTGGAGGTGGAATCTGAAAAATTGGGAAATTTTAAACAATGCCAGATACCTCCTTTAACTTTACAACCTCTTGTGGAAAATTCATATATCCATGGTTTAAGAGATAAGAAAGGAAAAGGAAAAATTATCGTAAAAGCTTCTATACAAGATGGAAAAACTCTGGTGACCATACGTGATAATGGAAAAGGATTAAGTGATGCAAATATTCATTCCAGAAGTATCGCAAACATCTCTGAACGTCTGAAATTTTATCTTTACGATTCCGAAGTGAAAATTGAAAATCATCCAGAGGGTGGCGCGATCGTCACGATCGGTTTTAAATCCGCGAAAAATTAGTACGATGACAGAATGGAAAACATTAATTGTCGAGGACGAGGCGCCTACTAGGGAGCTACTCGTAAATTATTGTTTAGCTCGTCCTGAATTAAAATTAGTAAAAGTCGCAAAAGATGGAGAAGAGGCTTTAGAATATCTCCAGAATGAAGAGTTTCATCTTGCATTTTTGGACATCAATCTTCCCATTCTTTCCGGTTTAGATATTTTAGAAAGACTGGAAAATCCACCTTATATTATTTTTATTACTGCTTTAAGAGATAAAGCAATTGAGGCTTTCGAATTCGGCGTCATTGATTATCTACTCAAACCATTTTCTAAAGAAAGATTTTTTAAGGCAGTGGATCGTGCCCTGGAAATTTTAGGGAATGAAGCTGACAAACCTTCCAAGAATGTTTTTAACGAACATGGGCTTTTTATTTTAGAAAAGGAAAATCATTTTCTTATTCCTTATGGAGAGATCATTTATATTTCTTCCAGAGATAATTTCAGTGTGGTCCATACTGAAAAAAGACAGTATGTTACTTACAAATCCTTAAAAAGTCTGGAGCAAAAGCTTCCACCAAGTAAGTTTCTTCGAATCTACAAACAATATATAATTAACCTGGAAAAGTTGTCTCATTTGCAAAGTGATAATATGGGGAATTATTCAGTTCATTTGAAGGACGAGGATGAAACACAACTTCCTGTAGGAAGAAAATATATCTCCAAAATTAAAGAACTTCTTTAATTTCCCCCTGTGATTTTGCCGTTTAATAACGGATTTCCCCGTATCCCATCCTGACCATTGACTTAAGAAAGAAATTTACTTATCCTTCTTCTTTCCTGAAACCCGGAAAGAATTACGCCCAAAGGAGAAGGTAACGTGGAGAACCAGAAAGAGGATCATCTCGCTAGTTTACGATTTTTAGGAGGAGTTGGGACTGTTACCGGTTCTAAATATCTTATAAAAGCATTCGGTAAAACAATCCTGATCGATTGTGGACTTTTCCAAGGAGAGAAAAAATTAAGACTTCTAAACTGGGACTCTGACCAATTTTTTCCAGCGGAAATTGATCATATTCTTCTTACTCATGGACATTTGGATCATTGCGGATATTTGCCGAGAGTAGTCAAAAAAGGATTTAGAGGAAAAATATTAGGTACAAAACCTACATTAGACGTATCTAATGTAGTTCTAAAGGATAGCGCAAAACTACAAGAAGAAGATGCCGAACTTGCAAATTCAGGGGGATATTCTAAACATAAACCCGCTTTTCCTTTGTATGATAGTGATGATGCAGAAAAGACGATTAAGCTATTTCAAGCGGTAGAGATTGGAGAATGGGTGGACCTGGAACAAAGTATTAAATTTCGTTTCAGGTATAATGGCCATATTCTGGGAGCAAGCTTCATTGAATTGAAGATCGGAAATAAGACGCTTATTTTTTCAGGAGATATAGGTAGAGATGATGATCCTCTTTTGTTTCCTCCTGAAAAGCCTGAAGAAGGAGATTTTATTCTAATAGAATCCACTTATGGAAATCGTATTCACAGAGGAAATCCGATCAAACGTTTGGCCCAGTTGATCCATGAATTTTCCACTTCTAAAGGAACTATTGTAATTCCATGTTTTGCTGTAGAGAGAATTCAAGCGGTCATGTATCTGATCTGGAAACTCATGAAAGATGGTGAGATTCCAAATATTCCGGTCTATATGGATTCTCCTATGGGATCTAAAGTTTTAGATTTATTTAATATTTATGGAAGTGAATGGCATAAACTAAAAGAAGATGAGTTAGCCGAACTCAAAGAAGATATATTCTGCATCACTGACTCTTCCGAGACCAAAAAAATCGCGAACAAAAGAGGTCCTAAAATTGTGATCGCTGGGAGCGGAATGGCTACAGGCGGCAGGGTGCTTTCTTATTTGGAACATTCTTTAGGAGATCCTAACTCTTTAGTTTTATTTGTAGGTTACCAAGCAAAAGAAACAAGAGGTAATAAACTACTAAGAGGTGATACAGAGATCAAGATCCGAGGTAAATATCATGAAGTTAGATGTGATGTTCAGAATATAGACGGACTATCCGCCCATGCCGACCAAACTGAACTTATAAATTGGTTATCCAAGATCAAAACCCCGCCAAAGGAAGTTTTCATAGTGCATGGAGAAGAAGACGCAAGTAGGACTTTGGGAAATCGGATCCGCAAGGAATACGCCTGGGAAACAAGGATCCCGGTAATGGGAGAAGTTTTTGAATTCGAGGTATAATCCTTGGGTTGGTGCTTGGAATTTTCACCCTGGAAATCCGCAGGAAACCACCTCAATCGGTAGGATCTCCCACCGGCCCTTGACCTTTGCTTTATTCTCACGTATGGTAAATACATCGAGATATAAAAGGGACGTAAAACATGACCAGCGCAGTAAAAATCGAAACTGAAACAAACCGAGTTTTACCAAGAGAGATTTTTCAAAAAGAAAATCTTCTCCACCACCATGAACTTAATTTTACCCGTAGGAAAATTTCCAAAGGAGAGATCTTATTCTCTCAAGGAGAGCAGGCCAACGGATTTTATATAGTCGAGACCGGTTCCATCAGATCTTATAGAACTTCAGGTTCCGGAGAAAAACAACATACATTCAGAATTTATCATCCAGGCAACTGGGTTGGGATCAGGGATGCGGCAATCGGAGGAAATTATCTTCACCATGCAGTTGCGCTTGTTGAATCAACAGTTCTATTCGTAGAAGAAGAAGAACTCCGCAGACTTTTAAACTCAGATTCTGAATTCCAAAATTCAGTATTCAGACAAGTTACTATTGAAGCGGTAGAATCTGAAAATAAGATTTATTCTTTAGGAACTCGTCAGGTTCACGCAAAACTTTCAGAATTTTTACTACAATTATCAGAATCCCAAGACTCGGAGGAAGATCTTCCATTCACTCGTGAGATCATGGCATCCATGATTGGGGTGACTACAGAGACCTTGGTACGTGCCTTAGCTGATTTTAAAAGCAGAGGTTGGGTGGAAATAGACAAAAGAAAAATAGTGATCAAAAATGAAGAGGCTCTTCTTCGTTTGCTGGATTAAACATCCGAACCATTTCTAAATCGAAAATTAAAGTTTTATAAAATGGTCCGGTATGATTTTCAAACCACTCTCGACTTTCAAATAAATCGGGTCCAACTAAAAGGAGAACTTTTTATTCCAAGCCAGGCTGCGTTTTTAGCAGTCCTGGTTTTGGATGAGAAGGATGATAAATTTGCGGATCGGTTTTCTAAGATGAGAAACTTTCTAAATGAAAGGGGAGTGGCCACTCTTTTTTTGAAAGGTTTATTAACCCAAGAGGAAAGGGAGATTCACGCAAATCGTTCTGATACAAACCTTTTGTCCGATCGTCTTTCCGAGATCACTAAACAGATCAAAAATTTGGAAGGAGCGGACTCTTTAAAAATTTCTTATATAGGTTCTTCTGTAATTGCTGGCAGAATGTTTCGTGCCGCTGGAAGTTCGGATTCTTCTGTGGAAAGCCTGATACTGATAGGCAATGGCCTTCAGGAATATAGCGGTAAGTTTTTGAATGTTTCTTTATTGAATATCTTAGGAGAACTTGATTTTACTGGAAGAATAGTGAATCGTTCTGCTCTTTCTAAGATAGAGAGCTCTATTAAAAAAGTATATTTTGTGCCTGGGTCCCCCAGTCATTTTGAAGATAATACCAAATGGTTTATGGTATCAGAAGCGATTCAAAGATGGTATTTATTCCCTGAGAAAAGATCCAGAGAATTTTCTGAATTTTAAGATTTAATGATGGTGGTGGTGATGCCCACCTTCTTCCATTTTTTCCCCAGACCCGGAATGATTATGAGTATGATTCATTCTGAATAACATTAAAGAAATGGAAAGAAGAATGATCGCAAAACCTGCGAGTTTGAGTTTATCCTTTCCAAATTTTGCTAAGATCATTCTAAATCCCAAGCCAAATCCGAATAGTAAAGGGAAGGTCCCTAAAAAGAAGAAGAACATGCTGAGTGCTCCAAATGCAGGAGAGCCTGTTGCAAATGCCATCACGAATGCAGGATATAAGATCCCGCAAGGTAGAAATCCGGTCAGCATCCCAAATGTAAAGCCGATCGCTAAACGAGAGCCTAGACTTTTATTTACTCTAGATTTTAGAAGTTTAGATCCAATGGTAGAAAATACCTTGGAGAAAAATCTATTCTGGGTCCAATCTTTTTGGAATAAAATAGAAACCCCGAAAAGTAAAATGAAGGTCGCTCCGAACCACGCTGCAAATTCCTGAGCAGGAAGTAATAGTGAAAGGCTTTGATTTGTGACCTTTCCTAAAAATCCAAAACCTAAACCGATGGAAGTATAAGACACAAGTCTTCCAAGGTTATACAATATTTGTAATAGAACAGGATTTATCTTTTTGTCAGAAGGGGATAGTGTAAGATTTAAACTTCCAGCTAAAGGGCCGCACATTCCTAAACAATGGAAAGAACCTGTTAGGCCGTTTAAAAAAGATCCGAATAATATCGTAGATATTAGTTCCATAATAAATTCCTAATTTTATTTTTCCTGTTTGTCTTCTTCGAATAACATTCTGTATTTCGGGCCTTCTATGTCCTCGTATTGCCCTGACTTAAAATTGAGTAAGAATACGTAGAATGCGCCGAAGGAGATCATGAGTGCAATCGGAATTGTCAGATACAAAGCGTTCATATATATACCCTATGTTTTAAGGAAATTGAATTTAAGACTACCGTTAGAGAGCTTAATGTCATAAAGCCGGCACAGATTACTGGAAGCATCAATCCGCTTGCTGCTAATGGGATCATTATGGAATTATAAACTAAAGAGAGGCAGATGTTTTGTAGAATTACATTTCTTGTTTTTCTTGCGATCAAAACCGATTTAGGAAGAGAATCAAGTTTGTCTTTTACGAGTATAATATCGGATTTATCCAAAGAAAGATCTGAACCCATTCCCATAGAAATTCCTAGATCTGCTTGAGCGATACATGCAGAATCGTTAATCCCATCTCCTACCATGAGAACAATTTCTCCAGAAGATTGTGCGTCGATGATCCTTCCTTTCTTTTGGATAGGCGTTAGATTTGCTCTATAATTTTGTATTCCTAATTCCTTAGAAAGTGGTTCCACATTGGAGGGAATGTCTCCGGATAATATCTCCATATTAGGAAAAAATGATTTTAGTTCTTGAATAGAGCCTTTTGCTTCTGCTCTGGCCTTATCTTTAAATTCCCAGGCAACTAATGGAATGCCATTTTCGGAAAGATGGACCCATCCGTCATTTTCTGGTTTATTTTCCCAGGCAAAACTTTTCTTACCTATTCTGTAGATCTTATCTTGAAATTTCGCCTCCATTCCTTCTCCGGGTATTTCTTTGTAGGAGTTCCAATCAGAGATGTAGCCTGCAGAATTATCTGTAATTTCGTCTTTAGATATATCCTCTAAAAACTTAGGGGTATCTGCCGCGAATGCTTCTATAATAGATTTTGCAATTGGGTGAGAAGAATTGGATTCTAATCTGATTGCGATCTCTCTGAACTTAAAAGGATCTTCTTCTAATGTAAAATATTTCTCTGCGTTTAATTCTAATTTGCCTGTGGTCAAGGTTCCAGTTTTATCAAAGAAGATACGATTTGCTTTTGCTAAAATTTCTACCGATTCTGGATTTTTGACAAGTACACCTTCTCTGGATTGGAGTAGATGACTGATGACGAGTGCTGCAGGAACACTTAGGCCCAATGCACAAGGGCAGGCTACGATCAATACGCTGATCGTATTTAAAATGGCATCTTCCGTAGAATGGAAATTAAACCAGTAGGTAAATGTTCCGATCGCAACGAATAGGACCACTTTAATAAAGACAGCAGCAAGCTTATCCGTGCTTCTTTGGATTTTCGGCTTTGTTAATAAAGAATCTTCTAATATTCGGCCAATCTGCGCAAGAGAACTCTCGTTTGCATTTCCTTTTGCTTTGAATTTTATATCCGTGGAAAGTGAAACTGAACCTGCTTTGATCTCTGCTCCGGATGATTTTCTGATTGGTTTACTTTCTCCAGTCAAAACGGATTCGTCAAAAAATGCAGTCTCAGATTCTAAGATACCATCGACTGGTGCCTTACTTCCCAAGGATAATCTGACCAAATCTCCTCTTTCGATGGAAGAAGCAGAATGTTTGGACCATACTCCTTTTTTGGAAACTTCGTATTCTTCAGGGAGAAGAGAGAGTAATTCTCCTATTTTAGCTCCAGCTTTATAACGGATCATTGCCTCGAAATATTTTCCAAGTAAAATGAAGAAGTAGATTGTGCAGACTGAGTCGAAGTAAACTTCTCCCTTGCCGGAAATTGTTACATAGATACTATAGAAATAGGCGAGACTTACTCCTGCGAATAATAATGTATCCATTCCAAGAAGTTTTCTTTTCCAGGATTCGTAGGCTCCTTTCCAGAAGGGATAACCTGAATAAAAATAAACTGGGGTAGCAAATATCCAAGAAATATAATGGAATAAATTTTTAATATTGAATTCCATTCCTTCGAAATAACCTGCGTACAGACTTGCCGAGAATAACATGATATTCCCCCAGCAAAAGCCCGCTACTATCATCCGAATGCTGAGTTCTCGAAATGGTTTTTCTACCTTTGATTCTGCTTTTAGAGGGGAATATAGTTTGGCCTTATACCCCAAACTCTCGATTGTTTTGATAATCTTTCCAAGTGTGATCTTGGAAAGATCGAATCCTACTTTGAGTCTTCCTGTTCCGAAATTGATCCTTGCTTCTTGGACACCTTCCGTTTTTGTAAGAACAGTTTCAATTAGCCATACACATGCGGAACAATGTAAATTAGTAACAGTGATATATATATTAGAGTCCTGGCCATTCTTCTTTTCCAAATATTCCGAATATACGGACTCATTATCTAATTCTTCCAGAGAATTTTTTTGGACTTCTCTATCGATCGGTTCTAAGGATTGGGTTCCTCTGATCTGATAAAATTGGTCCAGTCCGTTTGCAAGTAATAGATGGGAGATCTCTGCACACCCATTACAACAATATTCTCTTTCTGATCCTTGTTCTGTTCTGCGTATAGATACCCCGTCAATTTCAGTATTACAATGAAAACATAATGTTTTGTTTTCTAATACTTTCAATGGATTACCTTAACCGACACGGCTTTTTCTAAGGTCCCTTCCGGAATTTTTGCTGATACTGAAACTCTCCATTCTCCTGGAAATGGAATAGAAAGTACTCCTTGGTATTTTCCTGGAGTTGTTTCTTTTAAAGTGATTGTCTCGTTAAACTTTTCAGTAGCTGTTTTGTCCAATTGGACTTGGACCTGAGCACCTTTGATCTTTTCTTGTCCATGTTTGAATTCCAACTGTAGTTCTTGTTTTCCCGATTGGAGAAGTTTTGGATTTTGGATCCAATCTGCTTGGAATCCGAAACCGTTCTCTATCATTTTTCTTTGAGAAAGAATGGACTGTTCGTATTTGAGCCCTTTTTCGTAATAATTGGAATCGATTGCTGGAGTATGTCCTGCTAATGCAAGTTTTACGGTGAAAAATGTGGCAACAAACAATGCTAAAAATGCGAACTTAATCACCCAAAATGCTCTTTTTAAACTAACGTCCATGGACTATCCTCTCATCATTTGGTAATTTCCATCCGGATATGGATACCGGAAGTAGGAATGGGATTGTTTCCGATTTGGAATATTCAAAATCCTGAATGTCTATCACTTTTAGCTTGATATCATGACTTCTTCTTTTGACATCTTGTTCTGCTATTTTAAGCTCTATAAATAGTCTGTATCTTTCTTCTGAATTTCCTTTTAGTTCTACTGTAGCTTCTTCTGTTCCACCAACGAGAATTCTTCTTTCTCCCTGAAGATCAGAGTTTTCTATTTCGAATTTTAGTGTTCTGTCTTTAGAGGTCAGATTTTGCATTTGGACTTCGTAGAAGTTTCTAACGATTCCATCTTGGACTAACATAGGTTGAATATTTCTATCTGGAAGAACTGATAGATAGAGTGGAATCCTATTAGATAATAAGACACCGATAGAGGAAAGTGTAAGTATTAAGAAAAATGCATAAATAATTGTTCTTGGGCGGATCCAACGAATAGGAGATCCTTTTTCGGAGATCTGGTTCTCTGACCAATATCCAATCAGCGATTTTTTATCTTCCTTAGCCATTTGTTTTGTGCATGCGTCTGAACATTTTCCGCAAGCGATACACCAAGGATTTGCTCCGTCCCTGATATCTATCCCTGTAGGACATACTACAAGACACATATTACAAGCAGTGCAGTCTCCGATCTTAGTTTGCCCTTTTCTTCTAGGTTCTCCTCTGGAGTAATCATAAGTAATATTGACCGAATGATTGTCCATCATCACTGTTTGGAAACGTGCATAAGGACATGCATATTTGCAGAATTGTTCTCGTATGAATGCTATATCTGCATACATCGCAAACGTAAAGAATCCCAGAAATAAAGACCAAGTAGGGAAATCTAAATTAGGATTTTTGAAATATGAGAGCATTTGGTATGGATCTATAAAATATGAGATCCATGCGAAAGATGCGGCAAAGCTGACAAAGATCCAAGCTATATGAGTTAAAACTACTAATGAACGGTTTGCGTCTTGTTTTCCATATTTGGAATTTTGGATCCTTCTTCCTATCCAATCGAAAATATCAGAATAGATGGTTTGAGGACAGGCCCATCCGCACCAAACTCTACCGATTAAAGTAGTAAAGAAGAAAAGGCAAAGTCCTGCAGCGATCAGGAATAAATGAAGGAAGTATCCTTCTTGTGGAATGAAAATATGACCGAATAGAAAAAACTTTCTATCCGGTATATCCAATCGGATAATTTGAAATCCGTCCCAGTGGATCCAAGGCGTTATAAAAAAGAGAAGAACCAAGAATACCTGGACGTAATTTCTTGCGGTCCTTATCTTTCCCTGCATTGGTCTTGAAATGATCATTGCCCCTCCTTATGATCCTCTGAGACGGTTGAATTTATTTGGAAGATTTAAGCTCCGGATTTTTCGACGCCAGCCATGCTAACACCTGATAAACTTTTTCTGAACCTAATGAGTTCTCATGTGCAGGCATTGGTCCTCTGCCTAACTTAGTTCTTTCTACAGAAATTCCCTTCATTACGGTTGCATAAAGTTCTAGATCTGTATTTCCGTGTAACCATTCTTTATCCATAAGGTTTGGGCCTACTAAACCTTCTCCCGTCGGACCATGGCAAGCTACACAATAGGTTTGGAATGTTTTCTGTCCTGCGTTGATCGCGTCTTGGTTCCCTCTGAAAGGATTAGATCCATCAGTGGACTCGACTGCAACGTTACGATTCGGAAATTCTTTTTCATATTCTTGGATCTGGGCCGCGTAATACTCGCTTGTCCCCCAATCCGAAAATACGTGGAAGTATACCGCGTAAATTCCAGCAAAAACTATACACCCTAAGAACACCCATTTCCACCATTCAGGAAGCGGATTGTCTGCCTGTCTGATCCCATCGAATTCCTTGTTTGGGTCGCTCATATTAATCCTCCTCCAGCATTCTGAATTTAGGTTTTTCCATTCTTTCCTTTCTGGAACTTCTATATACGTATAAGATAATCGTAAATATGGAAAGCACCAGGATTGGAAGCCTTAATGATTTATAAATTTGTAATGTATCAAGATCCATATTATACCTTACTGTAAACTTTTGGACAATTCGGCAGTATCTCTTCCTAATTTCAGCAGATAAGCGATCAATGCATCTCCCGCTGTTTTACCTGCGAGTAGTGTAGAAGCAGAAGCAATATCTTCTTCCGTATAAGGAACTCCAATCTTTTGGAGTCCTCTCATATGATCTGCGATCTTAGAAGCATCGACGATAGAAGATTCTTCGAATAACCAAGGATAAGCAGGCATGATAGAACCTTTTGCAGTATCTCTAGGATTGATCAAATGTGTCTTATGCCATTCTGCAGAAGATTGTATCTGAGATTCGTGAGCCAGATCTGGTCCAGTTCTTTTGGATCCCCATAAGAACGGGTGATCGTAAACATATTCTCCTGCCTTGGAGTATCCGTCTTTTCCGTAAGAATGCTGAGGATCGAAACGATCTACTTCCCATTTGAAAGGACGAATCATCTGAGTATGACAGTTATTACATCCTTCCTTTTGATAAACGTCTCTTCCTGCTAATTCTAAAGCGTTATACGGTTTTACATTCTGTATAGGTTCCGCAGTTTTCGTGAGAAAGAATGGAGGAACCAATTCGAATAATCCTCCGATCAAAATTGCAACCGTGGTGTATAAGGTGAATTTAACTCCATGTTTTTCCCACTGATCTGTAAAACCGGAGAACCAATCCAATAATTTGTCGAACCAACTCATACAGTTTTCCCCTCTTTTAATCCGATTCTTGGATCGATTTCTTTAAATCCGGATCCTGCGTTTTGGATTGTGCGGACAACGTTATAGATCATTAGAACAACTCCTGATAAATAGAGTGCTCCTCCTATTCCTCTAAACAATCTGTAAGGTTTTAAGGTTTCGGTGATCTGAACCCAGTTCGGGAATTTTAAAGATCCTGTTTCGTCTATCGCTCTCCACATGGATCCTTCGCTGATTCCGGATACCCACATAGACACGATATACAATAAGATACCTAGTGTAGCGATCCAGAAGTGAGTGTTCGCCAATCTTTCAGAGAACAGATTTGTATCCCATAATCTTGGAACTAAGTAGTAGATTGCAGCGAATGACATCATTCCTACCCAACCTAAGGTTCCGCCATGCACGTGACCAATGATCCAATCTGTATTATGACCTAAGCCACTCACTGCTCTAATTGATAGAAGAGGACCTTCGAATGTGGACATACCATAGAAGGTGAGTCCAACGAGTAACATCTTCAAGGTTGCATCTGTTTTGATCTTTTCTTTGGCTTGTGTGAGAGTTAAAAACCCGTTTAACATTCCTCCCCAAGAAGGCATCCATAACATGATACTAAATACCATACCTGTGGTCTGTAACCAATCAGGAAGCGGAGAATAGAGTAGATGGTGAGGACCTGCCCAGATATATAGGAAGATCAAACTCCAGAAGTGAATGATGGAGAGTCTATGACTATAGATAGGTTGTTTGATATGTTTAGGAAGATAATAATACATCATTCCTAAGAACGGAGTGGTGAGAACGAATGCCACCGCGTTATGACCATACCACCATTGGATATTAGCGTCATACACTCCGGAATAAACTGAGTAGGATTTGATCCAACTTACTGGAATAGAAAGGTTATTTACTATAAATAAGATAGGGATCGTGACCCAAGAAGCGATATAAAACCAGATCGCAGCATAAAGTTGTTTTTCTTGGCGAGTAAAGATGGTCCCGAAATAATTGATCAAGAACACCACAAACCAAACCACGATCAAAAGATCCAATGGCCATTCCAACTCGGCATATTCTTTGGATTGATTTAAGCCCAAAGGAAGAGTGATTGCAGCGGCTACAATCGATAGGTTGTATAAGAATAAATGTAGATTAGAGAGTTTATCACTCCAAATTCTTACTCTACAAAGTCTTTGTACCGTGTGATAGCCTGTTGCAAATACGATACTCAATGCAAATCCGAAAATTGCAGCATTCGTATGTAAGGGTCTAAGCCTACCAAAAGTGAAGTATGGTCCGAAATTTAATTCGGGATACACCATTTGGAAGGCGATCCATACTCCTACAAGCATGGAAGCCAGACCCCAGACCAGTCCCGATATCAAAAATCCTTTGACGATCGTATCATTATATTTTTGTTCTGAAGAACTCATTCTTGATCTCTCCGGTTTTTCCGTGAAGGATAATTCCACATTTAGATTGGAATGTCGAAACGCAAGGAATCCGACTTCTTCTTCCCTCAAAACGGTCTTGATAATTGTCAATTGGATAAAGGTGAGTTAAATGCTTTCGATGATAAATTAGTACTTAATGAAATTTTAATATACTGATAGAGTTGAGGAGACTTTCGATTTTGAGAATTAAAATCCTTTGAACCTTTCGAATGCTTCTCTTTCCAGAGATTCTCTGTGATTTGGATGAGCAATCTGTGTAAGAAGTCTGGCTCTTTGTTTTAGATTTTTGCCATAAAGATCTGCAATTCCGTATTCAGTGATTACATAATGAACATTCGCTCTAGTCGTTGTTACACTTGCACCGGGTTGTAGGATTGGAACAATTCTTGATTTTCCATGAGATGTAACGGAAGGAAGAGCAATGATTGGTTTTCCTCCTTCTGAAAGAGAAGCTCCTCGGATAAAATCCATCTGTCCTCCTACACCTGAATATTGCCTTGTTCCTATAGAATCCGCACACACTTGGCCTGTAAGGTCCACTTCGATCGCGGAATTGATCGCAGTTACTTTAGGATTTTTACGGATATTTGCAGTATCGTTTATATAACCAATATCTAAGAATACTACTTCTGGATTATCATCTACAAAATCGTACAGCGTTCTCGTTCCCATTACGAAACCTGTTACGATTTTTCCAGGATGGATTTTTTTGTTTTTACCTGTGATAATTCCTTTTTCTACCAAAGGAATTACACCATCAGAAAACATTTCAGTATGGATCCCAAGATCTTTATGATTTTTTAAACAAGATAGAACTGCATCAGGAATAGCTCCGATTCCCATTTGAAGAGTGGCTCCGTCTTCTACAAGACCTGCGATATATTCTCCAATCTTAGCTTCTACTTTGTCCGGTTCTGTATGTTTGGCTTCTAATAATGGAATATTACCTTCTACTAATTTATGGATCTTGTTTATATGAATGATTCCGTCTCCATGTGTCCTCGGCATAAAACGATTCACCTGAGCAATTACAATATTTGCAGAATCTACAGCTGCCTTGCTTGTATCTACTGAAACTCCCAAGGAACAAAATCCATGTTTGTCTGGAGGAGAAACTGAAATGAGAGCTACATCTAACGGAAGTATCTTTTTTCTGAATAAAGAAGGGCATTCGCTTAAAAAAATCGGAAGATAATCAGCTCTTCCTTCTTTCACCGCTTCTCTCATGTTCGCGCCTACAAAAAGAGCGTTTGTATGAAACGAAGACTCCATTCCTTTTTGTGCATATGGAACTTCTCCTTCCGTATGGATATGCACCATATCAACATTTTGTAATTCGGAAGCTCTATCGCTCAATGCTTCAATTAGAAGTTTTGGGGCGGCATATACACTGTGGATGAAAACTTTTTGGTCGTTTTTGATCTCTGAAACCGCTTCTTTCGGGGAAACAAAATGTAAATCCATATCGGAATAATTTTCAGATTTTTACTGAGTAGAAGTCAAGGGACAAAATTCGGGAGAATGTATTGATATTTCTTAGGGTTTGCCTTTTAAACGATTATAAGAAGAAGGTCCGCTGGATCCAAATGATCCCTAGAATAAGGGAGAATTTTGCGCCTTCTATTTCTTTGCCGAATGCTTATTTGGAATATTAAAAAGGTTTATAAATCTGGAATGGTCTGAAGAATAAGTGTAGATGGTTTCCATTTTCTCTCAAAAATTTCAGGGAGTTTTACTGATCTCAATCCTAATTTTCAGTATGGGTTGTGTGTCTGAATCTTCTAAGAAAAAACCAAGAGTAGAAAACGGGATATTAGACTTAAGCAAAGATTGGAATTTCGAAAAGGAAGAACCTCTAAGTATAGAAGGTGATTGGGCATTTTACTGGTCCCAATTATTTTCAGAGATAAAAAATCCTTTAAAGATAGATCTAGATCCCTCTAAAAAATCAAAAGAGCAAATCAAATTTGGCGATGTTCCGAATGTTTGGAATGAATACAAGGATCAAAAGTATCCAGGTTTCGGATATGCAACTTACAAGATACTCGTTCGTTTAAAAAAAACGGAAACGGATATGGCAATCAAGATGTTGGAGGCCTCGACATCTTATACAGTTTATGTAAATGAAAAAAAAGTGATCTCCAGCGGCGAAGTTGGAAAAACTCCAGAGACAAGCAAACCTTTGTACAGGCCTGGAGTCAGCGAAACATTTGATTTAGGAACAGAGAACGAAATCGCGATAGAGATTTCCAATTTTTCGCATTTTAAGGGAGGTCCTTGGGCAAAGATCTTTATCGGAAAAAGAAAAGATCTGGTTATGATACGCCAAGATAATGTTAGATTGGATCTGTTTGTAGGCGGAGGGCTTTTTGTTTTAGGTCTTTATCACCTAAGCTTATTTGCATTCTTAAGAAGAGAAACTTCTACACTATATTATGGAATTCTAACGATCTGTTCTACCATTCGTATTTTGATCACTGGGGAAAGAATATTATATTCTATTTTTCCTCATTTCGATTTTGAATGGGGATATAGATTGGAATTAATATCCAGCTTCTTGATCGCCATATTCTTTCCAATGTTTATCCAAACCTTATATCCGGATGAGATAAACAAAAAGGTTATTCGATTTTTAATTAGTATTGTTATAGGGCTTTCTTTCATCGTACTGTTTTTTCCCTTGGTCATTTATTCCAAGACAGTTTCTGTCTTTGGGATTATAGTTTCCATTGCTTGCGTTTACCTAGTATACGTTTTTTGGAAAGCAATGCGAAATAAGAAGTTAGGAGCTGAAGTAGGCTTATTCTTCTTTCTTCTTTTTTTTGCAGTAGTAACAAATGATATACTATATGCAAATATGATAATAAATACTGCATATTTTTCCTCTTATGGGATAGCATCTTTTTTTGTGGCACAGGCGTTTATGGTCTCTCAAAGATTTACAAGCGCTTATAAACTTTCAGAAAAATTAGCGTATGATCTAAAAGATTCCAACCAAAGATTGATCTCTTTGGATAAACTCAAAGATGAATTTTTGGCTAATACTTCTCATGAGTTGAGAACTCCTTTGCAAGGGATCATTGGTATTGCTGATTCCTTAAAAAGGGGGGTGGGTGGCCCATTATCTCAATCTGTGGAAAGACAGTTAGGAATGATTGTTACAAGTGGTCAACGGCTTTCTAGTTTAGTAAATGATATTATAGATTTTTCTAAATTAAAGCATAAGGATTTAAATCTAAATTTAAGAGCAGTGGACTTATACCAGGCGGTAAATTTCACTCTGGAGTTAAATAGGATTTCTACTGACCAAACTAAGATCAGATTGGTAAATGCGATCTTACCTGAATTTCCTGATTTACTCGCAGACGAAAATAGACTCCAACAAATCCTACAGAATTTAGTAAGTAATGCGATCAAATTTACTGAGAAGGGAGAGATCGTAGTTAGTGCTAAGATCAAAGCACTTGGGATCGCAGAGATCAGTGTAAAAGATACTGGGATCGGAATAGATCCAGCAGAACACCAGAAGGTATTCGAATTTTTTGAACAGGTAGATAGAGGAGATTCTAAAAATAGTTCAGGTGCAGGCCTTGGGCTTTCTATCAGCAGGGCATTGGTTGTATTACACGGAGGAGAAATTGGAGTCGATTCCAGCCCAGGTTTAGGATCTCGTTTTTATTTTACGATCCCATTTGTTTCCGGAAAAATCCCAAGATCCGAAGGAAAAGAATTAAAAAACTATAAAGAAGGAAATCATCCAGGTTCTACTGTAACTTTTCAGGATGAGCCTTCAGACTCGGAAAAGAATGCTCGAATCTTGGTAGTAGACGACGAACCTGTGAACTTACAGGTAATACAAAACTATCTTTCTTTACGAAATATTTCCTCAGTCACTGCAAAAAGTGGAATGGAAGCCTTGGAAATATTACAAAAAGATAAGGCATTCGATGTTGTTATTTTAGATGTTATGATGCCTAAGATGTCCGGTTTAGACACCGCCAGAGAGATCCGTAAAACACTTAGCACATTGGAGCTTCCCATTCTAATGTTGACTGCTAAAAATCAAGACAAGGATCTGATGGCGGCTTTGAATAATGGAGCAAATGACTATCTGCTTAAACCTTTTGATTTCGAAGAATTGATCTTAAGGATCAATAATTTGCTCGCTCTTGCAGATGGTCATAAAAGCCGTTTGAACCAGGAGAATGAGAAAAGGGAAGCTGTAAATAATGTAAGGCAAAGGATCAATATTGACTTACATGATCACCTGGGTGGAAAACTCACAGATCTAAAATTTTTATCAGAAGAATTACTCTCCCAAAACCAAGAAGATAAACCAATCTTCAAAAAGATCAACGATGCAGTGAATCAATCTATTCATATTCTAAGAGAACAAATGTTGAAGATAGAAGATCTTGGATTACTATCCGAAAATTTTATCACAGGGATCAATTTAGTTTTACTTAGAAGATATTCGGATGTAGAAAGAGATTTAGAATTCGAATGCCAAGATGAATTGCTTAAATTTTTTGAAGAAGAAAGAAATGAGACTTCTACAATAGAACTTTACAGTATTGTAAATGAGATCACGAATAATGATCTGAAATATGGGCAGGGTGTGGCCAAATGGAATTTCTATTTGGAGAATGGAGATCTGATTACAGAAATGAATGTAGAGTCTTCTTACCATCTAAAAAAACATAAAACCGGAAGAGGTACAGAGAATCTGATCTATAGGATCTCCGGCCTGGGTGGAAAAGTGGAAATGTCCCTAGTCGAAAACATATATAAAATAAAAATAAATATCCCGATCGGAAATTTTTCCGTAAAATAAATAAGGTGTGAATACGATCATGAAAAGTTCAGATATCAAAGTAGGAATCGTAGAAAACGACGAAAGTTTTAAGAATCAAATCTTAAAAACTTTGGAATCTATTCCTGAGATTGGAGGAGTATTTCATTGGGAATCTGCGGAATCCTTCTGGGAAGACGAGAAAGGAAAATCCTTAGATATAATTTTTCTGGATATCATGTTGTCTGGAATGAATGGAGTAGAACTTGCTGGAAAAATTTCTGCAAGAGATCCGGAAATATCCAAAATTATGCTCTCTAATATGAATTCGGACGAACTAATTTATGAATCCTTAAAGAATGGTGCCATAGGTTATATCCTGAAATCGGAACTAAAAGATATTGCAGATGTAGTTGATACAGTTCTAAAAGGTGGTGCGATCATTACTCCTACAATCGCATTCCGTGTTTTAAATAGTTTTAAACAAAAGGATTATTCTGGAGAATTTAAACTGACTCCAAAAGAAAAACAGATCCTAGATGAGATGGTAAAAGGAAAAACCATCGGAAGAGTTGCAGAATTTTTAAAAGTAAGTAAATATACAGTCCAGCACCATGTGAAGAATATATACAAAAAACTAAATGTTCATAATAGAGCTGAATTGGTAAGAAAGGCGAGTGATATAGGATTATTGCCTTAAAGGATAATCAGATGAGTTGGGATTTGGGGCGTTTTTCGTCCTTTCCCCATTCATTCCAAGAACCGTCATAGACTGGAATATTCTCTATTCCTAAAATTCCAAGAGCTGTAATTACAACAGTCGCAGAAACTCCTCCATTGCAATAACAGATGATTTTTTCTGGAGGAGAATCTGTATCTACTCCAACATTCTTAAAGGAAACTTTTAACTCTTCTTTAGAGAGAAATTTACCAGTTTCTGGATTCGTTAGACTTGTATGCGGCACATTGATCGCACCCGGAATAAAACCTTTTGCAAATACTTCAGGACGTCTACCATCTAATAAAAGAGTATCCGAAGATCTGAATTCCACTTCGTCTGCATTTCTTTTTAGTTCAGGGTTGGGAATAGCGATAAAATCTTTTTTTTCGTATGTATGAATAATAGAATCAACGGGTTTTCCTTCTTTGACCCAACCTGTAAAACCTCCATCCAGGATCCTTCCATCTGTATGTCCGTAATATCTTAGAGCCCAGGCTAGACGACTGGAGAACATTCTATTATGATCATCGTAAGCAACCACGATAGTATCATTAGAAATCCCTAATGTAGACATCAATTCTGAAAATTTTTCAGGAGGTGCTATATTTACTGGAATCGGATCATTAAGATCTACTATATCCTTTGTCCAATCTATAAAAACTGCACCTGGAATATGGCTTTTATCGTAAAGTTCCGGTTCAGCATGGTATCTTGGTTCAGTATGTTCTACTCTTCCGCGTATATCTACAATCCTGATATTAGGATCATCTAAATGCGCAAAAAGCCAATCTGAACTAACAATCATAAAGAATCCAATTTAGGTTTTAAGACCCTTTTCCCCCAAAGTCCTACTGTTGTAGGAGTAGTAGTCTCAGAACTTCGTATTCCTTCCACTTCTCTAGGAAGATGCATGGAACGGTAGATATCAGTATAACCTTCTGCGGCAGCCTTTGTCACCCCTTTAGTAACTAAATCTTCATAAAAGTTTTCCAGACTTATATAATTATATTTTAATGTAGATCCGACGGCGCTACTTAAACTTTTCACAGCGGCCTCAAATGTCAGGTCTTCTCCTCCGTGTAAAACGTGGATCTTCTTACCTTTCCAATTCTTATTTAAAAGATAATCTGCTGCGACATCTGCAATATCCGAAGTGGCAATGAATGCGACTTCTCTATCCGGAGGAATAGGGAAGGTAATTGTTCCTTTAGATTTCAGTTCAGAAATCTGAGGAAGAAGATTTTCCAAAAAGAAGCCGGGACGAAGATGAACCACATTTGCATCTGTTTCGTTCAGATATTCTTCGACATGTACAATTCCATCTGCTACTCCAGCTTCTACTACTTCTGGAATAATCGTGGAAATATTTACTACGAATGGTATTTTATTCTTTCGGACTGCATTAGAAACACTTTTTCCATAGAGACGATACCATCCGTGAACATCCTCTGCTTTTTTATTACCTGGATTTAACCAGTACAGTGCTTCTGTTCCTTTGGTGGCTTCTAAGATAAAGTTCTCATCTTCTAATGCTCCTTGTTGGATGATCACTCTTTCTCTAATTATTGGATCCAATTTCTGAGGACTTCTGGTTAGTACAGTTACATCTTTGCCTGACTCCAAAAGTTTTGGTAGAAGAAATTTTCCTATATTTCCTGTAGGAACTGCGACAGTGATACTCATGCGGAAATATTACTTAGTTCGTCTAGAAATGCCACGGCGAAACTTCCAGTGCCTGATGATCTTTCTGCTGCCCTGGAACCTGCAATCGCAAAAATAGCAGATGCAGAAACTGCAGCACGTAATGGATCTTTTTGAACACCTAAGAAGGAAGCAATCAATGCTCCTAAGGAACATCCAACTCCTGTGACCTTGGTCATTAAGATATGACCTCCTGGAACTGCGATGGTCTCTTTTCCGTCAGTGATATAATCTACTTCTCCGCTAATTGCAATTACTGCACCTGTGCTGATTGCCAATTCTTTTGCAAGAGGTACTGCATCAGAAGAAGCTGCAGTAGAATCTACACCTTTTCCTCCGCCTACTGCACCAGCAAGAGCCAAGATCTCTGAAGCATTTCCTCTGATCACGGTTGGTTTGTGCTGTAAAAGATCTTTTGCGATTTCGGTCCTGTATCTAAGAGCTCCTACTGCAACTGGATCTAAAACCCAAGGTGTTCTAGCTTTTTGCGCAGCGATCGCAGCGGCTTTAATTGCCTTTGCATCAAAACTATTTATAGTTCCTACATTGATAAGTACTCCGCCTGCAATTCCCGCAAAATCAGAAACTTCTTCTTCCGCTATGACCATAGCAGGAGAAGCTCCTGCAGCCAGAAGAACATTCGCTGTCCAGTTTGTGACTACAATATTAGTAAGCACATGAGTTAGAGGTGCATGTTTACGGACTTCGGCTAGGTCTGAGACCACGTCGGGAGAAGGCCAGGTTTTTTGTGTTAAAGAAGCGGTTGTCATATTTTATTCTCCTAATATAATAAAAACTTAAAATTATTTCTATCTATTCTTTTAATAGGCTTAGCGCCAGAAGTTGGGGAAGATCTCCTTGTCCACCTTCTACTACTTTTACCAATTTAAAACCAGCAGAGAGGAAAGTATTGATCACATCCGATACGGGTCTATGCCAGGCTCCCACTTTACTTCTTACCGTTCCTTTCAAAAGATTGGGTTCTACGAATTGGGATTTATTATAACCCGGTTTTTGAATAATTTCACCTTGAGAAAGAGGTTCTGAATAAGCTCCGTAAAAGCAAGGATGAACCCCGATATCTATGTATCTTCCTCCAGATGATAAAACTCTGAAAATTTCTTTGGCGGATCTTTCCAAATTTTCCCAATCCGTAGTTGTAAAAGTGCTATAGGCGAGTTGGATAGAATTATCCGAGATAGGAAGTTCTGCTGAATCACCCAAAACTACAGGAAGTCTTTTGGCTGCGATCCTCAATTGGTCTTGGGAAAGATCCACACCGATAGGTTCATATCCCAATTCTTTGGTGATATCTGCAGCAAGCCCAGTGCCACATCCAATATCCAACGCGATCCCTTCTCCTTTGCCTAATAATGACCGTAAAATAGAATACGCTGAGTTAGCTAAGTCCCCTCGATCGTTTTGGTCCTGCATTACGGAATCATACCATTCTGCCAAACCTTCATAACGTGCTTCTGTGCCGGCATCAACACTTTGAATGGCGTTTTGTTTGGTTAAATGGAAGAAGCCATTTTGAAAAGGGTAGTCCAAACCAAGTCGAGGGTTATGGGCCACTCGTTTTTCTTGATTCCAGACCAAATTTCCCTTATCTGAAGGGTCCGCTAATATATTTTGCAGTATATCCAACATATTGAATTATATCATAATATAACAGAAGATGCTTGGAAAGGAGAATGAGTCAAACTTTTTTTATGATTTTGTATGAAGAAAGAAGAAGGCTGAAAGGAGCCAAACCTAGTCGAAAGGAATCAGGCTTAGTGTATCTTAATTAAGCACGCATAACGTTATGCTTTTGTGACACGTTATGATATTCTGTATTGTGATGAATAACGGATCCATTACTCAAGAGACTATGACCTTTGGTCGGCAACTCAACATTTAACTTAATATTTTTTGCAAATTTTTTTGAAATGGTAAGACATAGTGTAGGGATTTTTTATAAGATACGTCTATTTTTATAACTACTTTTATCTAGTTTCATTAGGGAGGAATAATGAAAGGAAGGATTGCCGGCATCAATGAGAAGTCGAACAAAATGATCATACTCACAGAGAACGGATATACATTCGGAATTGGTAATGTAGAATACATGCAATTGGATCATGTTATCACTGGTGAATTGAGAAGTAGTGGGACAGAGATCTTAACCAATATTACTTCTGGCGACGATTTCGTTTTAGATATAGAAGCGTACGATTGTTCTAAAGAGATCGCGCTTACACTATTGAACGCGGAATAATTTTCCGAATATTTATATTTTTTAATAATAACAAATGATGTATAAAATCCGAAGCCGGGTTTAGCCGACTTCGGAGAAATTTTTATCTTCCGTATTTTGCGGTCAATTTTCCTTCTGCAAGTTTAAGAGAATTGATATAAAAACCAACTAACGCTCCAGAAGCTTCGCCATCTAAGTCTATTTTATCCTTTAAAGCAAATACCTTGAAGATATAACGATGAGGTTTGTCTCCTTTAGGAGGGCAAGGTCCACCATATCCTGGTTTACCAAAATCAGTTCTGCCTTGGATCGCACCTGCAGGAAGAGGTCCTTTATCATTTCCGGCCTTAGCAGGAAGACTTGTAACGGTAGCAGGAATATTGATCACTGTCCAATGCCACCATCCACTTCCGGTAGGAGCATCCGGATCATATGCAGTCACAGCAAAAAACTTTGTTTCTTTAGGAGCGCCTGACCATTGTAAGTCTGGAGAATTATTTTCTCCCGAACATCCGAATCCAGAAAACACATGAGTGTTGGTGATTGTTCCTCCTTCTTTGAGGGCGGAGCTAGTGACCTTTAGGTCCCCAGCAAAAGCGGATCCGGCAAAGAATAAAACACAAAGTAATATACCGTTCTGAAACGATATTGATCTCTTCATAAAACCTCCGAGTTCTTAGCGCTGCAGAATAACACAGAAGTTTAAGTATGCATTCCAAATTTATGAAAAAAGTGACCTTATGTCCGCACCCGATCAAGTATTGTTCCGTTCCGATCACGACTGGCTTCTCTTCTTAACATAGTAGGAGAATATCCGAATCTGTCCCTGAAACGGACTGCAAATCTGGAAGCTGAATCGTATCCTGCCTCCCTTGCGATCTCTCCTATGGTTCTATCCGTTGCCTGCAATAGGGAAAGGGCGAATGACATTCTGACATCGATCAATATTTCTGAAAAAGAAGAAAGTTCAGAAGAAAGTCTTCTTCTCAAAGTAGCTTCACTCATTTCTAAACGATCTGCAATTTCGATCGCAGACCAATCTTTAGCAGGATCCGCACTCAAGAAGGATCGAACCTTTTGGGAGATATTATCAGTAGAAGGTACCTTAAACTTTCTACCATATTCTCCTAACCAGATCAAAATTTCTGTCGCTCTATGGATCGCAACTTGATCAGAGATCAATTTATCAGTAGTTATGGATTCTCTTGCCAAGCGGAATGCATCCGAAAATCCGGAACTTATATTAGAAAAAATGAATGCTTGCTCTATATCTTTTAGATCCTGGGTGATCGGCTTATAATTTCGGATCACATTCGGATGAAAAGCAATCCAAGAAGCCTCAAATTCTCCTGCATCAGGCCGATTGATTACATCGAACGCTTGTCCTCCTGCGATCGCTACAGCTTCCCCAGATTTAATATCTAACTCTAGATCATTTTGTTTAATACTTTTGATCCCTTTTTTTACGAATACAAGTGTGGGTAGATCGGTCACTACTCTGGAAAGGTATAATTCTCTTTTTTGGATCACTGTGGCCGAGAGTCCGACCCCTTCTCTGGATATAATGGAACGTTTCATAGGTTTTCTCAGGTTTTGTGTTAGACTGACTATTTCAAAGGGATTGGCAAGATTTTTGTTTTTTGCTTTTCGGATTTTTAGGTAGGGGTATTGTTTAACTCATATATGAAATTCTATCTTCTTCCTATATTTATCATATTAAGTTTTTATTATTGCGCAAGCGTAGAATATCGGGACCCAAACCTAGCTGAAGGCACAAAACAATGGGGAGTGAGAGAAGTCAGAGAAACTGTTCAAAATATGAGCGTTTCACTTTCTGATTTTTATAAAAAAGACTCAGTTAAGGGTTATATAGAACTCCAAAAATTCAAAAACAATACTTCAGAACATATCGACACTAAAATTCTAGCCAATGAGATCGTTACAAATTTAACCTCTAATAAGATCCCATTTGTGGATACTTCTCAAAGAAAAGCATCTTTAGACGAGATCAGTTTGAATAAATCAGGGATCACTTCTTCCGATAATAAACTGGATTTTGGGAAATTAAAATCCCCAAGTTATCGTTTGAGCGGAGAATTGAATGATCTAGTTAATTACGAAAGAGGAAAGAAGATACAATACATTCTTATCACTCTTCGTTTAATAAGTGTAGAATCGAATGAGATTGTCTGGCAGACAGACAAAAAATTCCTGAAAATAAGTGATACGGAAGGTTACGGACTTTAATCTTCCGGTTTTATATCCGGGTAAAAACCTAAAGTGACCGGAATTTTACCAAATGTTTGCACTTGTAAAATTTCTTTTCCGGTTTGTTTATCTTTTATTTTAGGAAATCGTAAATTACTTTTGGAAGTTCCAAACCAAAGATACTCGGGTAAAAAACGAACATATCTGTAATTGGATGAAATATCTATATCTTCTGAAAATTCCTTTTTAGAAGTTTTAATAGAACTTTGTATCATTCGTCCTGCTAATTGGAACCCTGATATTGCGATAAGGATTCCAGCTCCACCAATCTCAGATGAATGTGCTTGGGCACCCAAATATGTGATCCCTGCTCCTAAAGCTACGATAGCAGCTCCTGTCAGGATACTTCCGGTAACTTTTGCCGCTAAGATAGATGCCTGCTTAGTAGTACTAAGTGTAACTAACTGAAAATATTTAGAATCGTCTATGATCTCATGGATAGAATTATCTCGATCTAAATGCCTTTGATACCAATTTTGGGTAGAAGGACTTAAATATAATTTATCCTGAATTCCTTCTAGATCGACCCAAGAAAGTTCACTTCTTTCACCTTTAAATTGAAAGCCTAACTTTCTAAGTCCTCTTACAAAATTTAAATTTGTTTCAGGATCCATAAAAGGTTCTGGTCCAGGACCTCCCAAAACCAAAAAGATATTTTTGGGAGCCTGCTCCAAGTATGCATATTGTCTAAGCCAGACAGATTTCGGAGAAAGTCTTAAGGCAGCTCTCAAATCTATTTTAGCTTCTTGCCAATCTCCACATGCAGTCCAAAGAGAAGCTAGTAATATCCTTAAGTTAGGATCATCAAATTGTCCTTCTGCACTCCATTCTCCGTTTAATAAGTTAGAAGCATATCTTGCTTCTACTAAAGCTTCTTCGTATTGTTCTTTTTTAGCATAATAAAATCCTAAAAGTATATGAAGAAAGATTACTTCTGCTTCTGATGCATAATAACCTTCAGGAGTTTCAGAATAGAAGAAGGAACGTAATTCTCTGCTTGCACTGAATCTAAGTCTTGCCTTATTTTCTTCTGCTATGTCTTGTAATCTGGAAATATCTTTTTCTGGAGTGAAAAGTCCTAAGATGGCCTTTTCGAGAACAGTTATAAATGTTCCTCTTTCTCCCGAAGGAAAACTAGCTAAGGCAGATTTAGGATTTCCTTTGGACCATTCTTTTTTAGATAGAGCGTAATCTTCTCTTTTTAATAGGGAAGAGCAGGAAACGCATAAAGATAGAGATAGAAGAAAAACGTAGCCTAATTTCCGGGAATTTTTCGCCATAGGGTAGTTAGGAGTAATAAAGTAAGAATGTTAGTTGGGAACCAAAAAACATTTGGAAAACTTTTATTTTCACGATTTCTTTTGCGGAAATGAGGCACATTTTATAGAATAAACTGTCCGAAATATCCATCTAAATGGATTCATTTTATCGTTTGGAAATTTATTTTCGTTTTATTGTACTTTGCTCTTTATGATTTCATCACTCTTCTTCTATTTTTATTAATTTCCCAAAAGAATAAAAAAGTATTTCCCAATTTTGTTACTTATCGAATACCAACAGGAACGAATGTTTCGATCTATCTTAGTACATTTAATTTGTTTAATATACTTATAAAAGATTAAAATATATTAAACAGAGCATATTCGACATCTGAATCCTATTATTCGTTTAAAACGATAAATAAATAAAAGGGATCGAAACATTCAGCTAATCAGGAGTTTTAATATGGCTGAAAACAGCATTCCGCAACATTCTTTGGGAGATAACGCAGCCCGTAAGCTAGCAAATACAACTAAAACAAATGCACAGTATGATTTAATCACACCGCGTTGGTTAGTTCGCTTATTAGATTGGAAACCTTTAGAATCCGGAACCTTAAGAGTGAACAGAGTAAAGGACAATACTTCTGTAGAAGTTCTTTGTGGACAGAAGGACGAACAACCTCTTCCTGAAACTTTCGTAGATTACGAAGAAAAACCTAGAGAATATACATTAAGTGCAATATCCACAGTTTTGGATGTTCATACTAGAGTTTCTGACTTATTCAGTAATCCTCACGATCAGATCCAAGAACAACTTAGACTTACTATCGAAAGTGTAAAAGAGCGCCAAGAGAACGAACTAATCAATAACGAAGATTATGGACTACTGAAGAATGTTCCTAAAAAACAAAGGATACAGACTAGAAAAGGAGCTCCTACACCAGATGATCTGGACGAGCTCATTTCTAAAGTATGGAAAGAACCTTCTTTCTTCTTAGCCCATCCTTTAGCAGTGGCTGCTTTTGGTAGAGAATGTACTCGCAGGGGAGTTCCACCTGCTACTGTATCTCTTTTCGGAGCACAATTCTTAACTTGGAGAGGACTACCTATCATTCCTACTGATAAACTTTTAGTAGGGGGAGAGACTGCACCTAAGGCTCCTGGTGGGACAACCAACATTCTTCTTTTGAGAGTGGGCGAAAAGAAACAAGGTGTGATCGGATTATACCAGCCCGGATTACCTGGTGAACAAACTCCTGGACTTTCTGTTCGTTTTATGGGAATCAATCGTTCTGCAATCGGTTCTTATTTGATCTCTCTTTATTGCTCTGCTGCTGTTCTAACCGACGATGCAATCGCGGTTTTAGAAAACGTGGATGTAGGCAATTATTATGAGTACAAGTGATTTTTCTCCGGAGATTCCCGGAGAATTTTCGAATTTGAGGGATGTTTCTCCTCCTGTAGATCCTAACTTGATTGCAGAATGGTCTAAGAAATTTTTTGGACCTCTATCAAGCGGGTCTAATGTGGATGAATTGGTCCTTTCTTCTTCCAAAATTCCAAATGAAATCCCGGCGAATAGCCAAGGAATTATTTCTCAGGCAGAATCTTCTTCTGTAGATAATTCTTGGACTTCTACATCCGGAGCAGGATATACTCGTGTTCCGGATTTGGGGTTGTCTGGTGTAGGAGTTCCAACATTTCCCGGAGGATTGAATGTTCCTGGTTCCGGGCAAGGTTTACCTGGGCAGAATTCTCCATTTTCTTTTTTGGATGAATTTAGATCTTTTGATTCAAAAGCACAGAATATTCAAATTTCTGATCCATTTAGTTTTAGTCCAAGTTTAGTTCCTTCAGTAGATATTTCTTCTGGAAATTTTGATCTGAGTTATGCCAGAAAAGATTTTCCAATTTTAGAAGAGAAGGTAAACGGAAAGAATTTAGTTTGGTTGGACAATGCAGCAACCACTCATAAACCTCAGGCAGTAATTGATAGACTTTCCTACTTTTACAAACATGAGAATTCCAATATCCACAGGGGAGCTCATACTCTCGCAGCAAGAGCGACTGACGCGTACGAGGCTGCAAGGGAGAAGGTACAAGGTTTTCTAAATTCTTCTTCGACCGACGAGATCGTATTTGTTAGAGGTGCTACTGAAGCAATCAATCTTGTG
Organism: Leptospira saintgironsiae; assembly: GCF_002811765.1. Taxonomy (NCBI): domain Bacteria; kingdom Pseudomonadati; phylum Spirochaetota; class Leptospiria; order Leptospirales; family Leptospiraceae; genus Leptospira; species Leptospira saintgironsiae. Next base: position 166,040 of record NZ_NPDR01000003.1, read on the forward strand.
GCCCAAACATGGGGAAGGCAGAATGTCGGAAAAGACGATGAGATACTCATCTCTTGGTTAGAACATCATGCTAATATTGTTCCTTGGCAGATGTTATGCTCTGAGAAGGGAGCCAAACTAAAAGTCATTCCTGTAGATGAAACAGGACAAATTATCTTAAGTGAGTACCAAAGATTACTAACACCTAAGACTCGTATAGTTGCATTTACACAAGTCTCAAATGCGTTAGGAACTGTTACACCAGCTGAAACAATGATAGAACTGGCTCATAAACAAGGAGCCAAAGTATTATTAGATGGTGCGCAAGCAGTGTCTCATATGCCAGTAGATGTACAAGCTTTGGATTGTGATTTTTACGTGTTCTCCGGTCATAAGGTATTTGCTCCAACTGGAATAGGTGTCCTTTTCGGTAAGAAGGAAATTTTGGACCAAATGACTCCTTGGCAAGGCGGGGGAAATATGATCCAAGATGTAACTTTCGAAAGAACAGTTTATCAACCTGCTCCTTTTCGTTTCGAAGCAGGCACTGGTAATATCGCTGATGCAGTAGGATTGGGTGCGGCTATCGATTATCTAAACAAATTTGGAATGATCCGCATCGCAGAATATGAACATTCTCTTTTGGAATATGGGACCAAGGAGCTTAAAAAAATTCCTGGCCTAAAAATGATCGGAACTGCTCCTGATAAGGCTGGAGTATTATCTTTCGTGTTAGAAGGTTTTAAAACAGAAGACGTAGGAAGATATTTAGCGCAAGAAGGAATTGCAGTCAGATCAGGACACCATTGTGCTCAACCTATTTTAAGAAGATTCGGATTAGAAAGTACTGTCAGACCTTCTTTAGCATTTTATAATACCTGCGAAGATATAGATGCTTTGATCCGAGCACTTTATGATCTAAAAGGTGGAAGGACTTCCGGCCCTCTTTGAGGGTCGGATACAGATTCGTTTCCAGCGAATATTCTTCAGATAGAAAAATCGATCACATTGTCCAGTTCTTTGGAATTTCTGACCCTGATCTCATTTTTCTGATACACAACCGAATAAGGAGGAACACTTTGAGTAACCCAGGTGTTTCCTCCTATAATACTATTCCTACCGATCACAGTATCTCCGCCTAATATTGTGGCTCCCGCATAGATAATTGTATTCTCTTCAATCGTAGGATGTCTCTTGATACTCGCCAAATCTTTACTGACAGAGAGTGCTCCTAATGTAACACCTTGGTAAATTTTGACATTATCTGCAATTTCAGAAGTTCCACCAATCACGATCCCTGTCCCATGATCCATAAAGAATGATTTTCCGATCTTTGCTCCGGGATGTATATCTATCCCAGTTTTTTCATGAGCATATTCACTTAACATCCTTGGAAAAATTGGAATTCTCAAACGATGTAATACATGTGCAACTCTATGAACTGCAATCGCATAAAAACCTGAGTAGGCGAGTATAACTTCTTTCACACTTTCTGCAGCAGGATCTCCTTCATACGCAGCGATTGCATCTTTCCATATTAGATCATAAAGTAATGGTAATTCTTTTTTGAATTCTGAAAGAACCCAATTGATCTCTGGACCGTTGGATCCTACTAAATAAGGTTGTAACTTCTTCTTCGCATCTAATAGAAAACGGGAGATACTATCTTCTACTTGAGTTTGATCTCTAAAATTTAGGTCGGAGAAAAATCCTGCAAAAAGAATATCAAATAACTCTTGGATGAATTGTCCAGCGACCTGTCTACCTCCGTAACGATGAGGATCTTCATTCTGTTTTTTGAATATAGAATCTAAGAAGTTAAGGTAGGTATCTTCCAAGCCTGGTTCTATTTTGGATTTGCCGTTTGTTTCTTGGAGTCCCATGAATATTCTCCTAACAGATTTTTGATAAAAGTTGATCTGCTATAATAGATATATTCTGACTCTATTTCTTTAAAATCCAGAATTATTTTAATATATTAAATTTAATTCTGCTTTAATTGCATAATACTCTTATATTAGTTTAATAATGTGAGACGTTTGCTTAATATATTCATCTCTTTTGGATATTTTAATTCGTTTTATTGGAATTTTTGCGTGCTATGACGGAACTTCTTCAGAGACTTTTGTTATTCAGGGTTCTGGGGAGGAACATAAATGCAGAGAGGTTTTGTCCGAAGTAAGTATTCGGTTTTTATAATATTATTATTCGTTTTTGGTAGCGGAGAAGTTTTGGCGGTGGATGGATTATACTTCAACGCGATCAATTCCAGATATCTGGGTCTTGCTGGTGCGGGTTATGCACTCGGTGGTTCTCCAGTGGATGTTGCTTTGAATCCGGCGAACTTGTCCTTGGTCAAAGGTAAAAAATTGGAATTCGGTTTGGGTGCTTCTCTCATCCAAAACAGATATAGGGACAGATTCCAAGACCCAAATCCAGAACTTGTATATGAGAATGATAAGTCGACTAACGTGGTTGGCCCTGGTCCTTATATCGCTTTTAAACTACCGGTTACTGAAACTATCAATTACGGGGTTACATTCTATGTTCCGGGGGGAGCTTCCGGAGGAGTGGATAAGATCACAAGAAATACTCCAACTGGAGAATCGGTAAACCAATGGGCAGATGTCAATTTACCTGGGCCTCTTGGGAATTCAAAACAGATCAAAGAGTCTAATTCGAATACATTTGCAGTTTTCAAATTAGTAAATGGGCTCTCAGTCAAGTTTGGGAATTTATCTTTGGGTGGAAGTGTTGAACTTGCTTATGGAACCCAAAAATTAAATCAAAAATATTATGATGCTACTGGTAATATTGAGATCCCTGGCCAGGGTTATTATTATGAAAGTTCTAAAAATGCATTCGCTGTAGGCGGAATTTTAGGAGCTAATTATTCATTTTCAGATTCTTTCCGTATCGCATACGCGTACCAATCACATGTAGGAATTCCATTGAATGGTGGATATACTGTTGGAACAAACGATCCGAATTACTATCGTAAAACAGGGGTTTCTTATAACTTCGACCTTCCTGAAAAACATGTATTGGGTTTTGCGTTCGGACCTGAGAATCTAAAATTCGCATTAGACTTCGTATATACAAATTACGGTTCATATTTAAGAAAAGCAAACCAAACCTTAGAAGATCCATGGCTTCCAACTCCACTCGGAAAAACAGGTTCTGCAGATGCACATTTGAATTTCAGGGACCAATGGGCGGTCATTTTAGGAATTGAGTATAAGGCTTCTCCTTCTTGGATACTGAGGGGAGGATATTCTTATAATTCTCCATTAGTAAAAAGTAATGCTTTGGGTGGAACAACCGGTGGATTTTTCTCTCTTACGGATGTTGTTTCTGCAGGTTTCAGCTATTTATTCGATAGTTGGAGTTTAGATATAGCGGCAAGTTATAATATTCCAAGAAAAACGATAGAAGGTGGAAAGGGAACCGATTGGGATCTTTCTCATGCAGTAGGAAGTGTGGGTAACGCGAATTTAACAGGTTATTCTTATAATGCAAGAGCAGCAATTCCATCATTTAGTATTGGAGCTGTAAAATCTTTTGATTGATATGATAGGTCAATAGAGCCGGTTTTGCCGGCTTTTAAAGAAAGGTAAATTAGTTTAGGGCTTATTGATTCTTTCGAAAGAAGAATTTAAGTCCCTATAAGTTTTTCGACTTAGTAGACGAGATTTCTAAGCTGCTGGAATACAGAACCTGAGTGTGCTCTTATGTATAGAGCATAACTGGTGGTTACTAAACTCAAAACAAGTGGTAGAAATTTAAAAAACTTATTTTTCGCAAACGAGAACAGGATGAACGCAGGGAATACTCCTACGATTGGTATTAACGATCCTATAAATAGGAAAAGATAAAATACCCAAAAGGAGGCGATTTCTTCCTCTTCCGGTTTTCCTGCTCTATACTTGATTGGCTTCTGGGGCTGCGCTCGTGAATGAATCACGACGCCACCCGGTTGGGTCTTCATTCGGTACTTTTGGTCCGATCTCTGGCTTCTATTATCCATTCCTTAAGTGTAGATCTTTTTGGATCAAGGAGCAACCTGATTCGGCTTATTTCGAAAATAAATAGAATATTCCAAAAATCGAAATTTGACCGAATTAGAAGAAATCGAATGAAAACGGATATTTAATCCTTAAATAGAATTAAGAACCTTCTAAAGGATCGTAATTCCTTCAAAAACGTAAGTTTTCGTATTATCAAAAAGTTCTTCCTGTATTATAGATCTAGTTCTTTATGTTGGCATGTCAGAACTTCCATTAATTACAAATATTCACGAAGTGCCAGGAGGTAAAATTTTCCAGATCACTATGAATCGTCCTGAGGTTCACAATGCAGTGAATAAGGAGATGGCAGATCTTTTTCTAGAAGCTTGGAAAACTTTCCAAAGAGATCCAGAACTTACAGTAGCTGTTTTGCATGGGGCAGGAGATAAGGCATTTTGTTCCGGAGCAGATCTTTCCGGTTTGGATAAAATGGCGAATCTGTATCTAAATCAGGAAGAAAGAGAAGAATATGCTAAGAATGATCCTGGTCCCTTGGGAGGTTCACGGATTGTTCAGAAAAAACCAGTAATCACTGTGTCTCATGGTTATACATATGCTGGTGGTTTAGAATTATTTTGTCATGGACATATCCGTATTGCTGAACCACAGGCAATCTTCTCAGTTGCTTGTAGAAGATGGGGAGTTCCTCTCGTAGATGGAGGGACTGTGTATCTTCCAAGATTACTTGGATGGGGATCTGCATTACCATTGATACTCACTGGACAAAGGATCCGTGCGGAGAGGGCTTATCAACTAGGCTTAGTTTGGGAACTTGTAAAAAAGGGAAAAGGTTTAGAAAGAGCATTTTCTTATGCAACTCAACTTTGCAAGCAACCTAGAGATGCAATGTTTGCAGATCTAAACTCTGCTTTAGAAGGTTGGAATCTTCCTTTGCAACAAGCCTTAACTATAGAAGCCAGAAATACTTTTCCAGTAATGGAAAGCAAAAGCACCAAAGAAGGTGTAAAACGTTTCTTAGATGGGGACCGTTTTTGGTTTCGATAAAATAAAACCAGTTCAGAATATTCCCTATTTCCAAAATTGTATTGTTGGTTCCGAAGAATGATGATCTAATCCTAAAACCATTGCGGTTCCTTATGAATCAGATATTCTTAGAAAAAATTAACTGCCATAATATGGAGAATGTTTATGCGAACTAAAAAAAGGATTTTAGTTTTATTATTGGTCCTAGCTTCACTCGGTTTTGTAAATTGTAATACGTATAACGATCTATACGGAACCGGTGGAAATGATAAGAGTGATAAGAAAAATTGTAATGCTGCAGCTGCATTATATTTAACCTGCTCTAACGAAAACCCAGGATATGGAAACACTGCATGTTCTTCCCAATATCTATTAGCCGTTGCCGCTTGTGGTTATGGCGGGGGAAGTGGAGGAGGAGGCGGGGGAGGTTACTAAACCTTCTCCCCATATTCAAAAAGCGGATCAGCGATAGTTTGATCCGCGCTTTCATTTTATTTTTGTTCGGAAAGAATTTCTACATTCCATTCTTTTAAATTAGTTAATACATAATTCAAAAGTGTTTGCTGAGCCTTTTTGGAATCTTTAGTATCTATCTGAGGGCCGAACTTCATATGGATCTTTCTGTCTCTATAAAGACTGCCTAAATCTTTCCAGATCTTACCATTCTCCCAGAAATCAGTTTTGATAGCAAAAGGAACCACTGGAACTCCGGCTCTGGAAGCAAGTTTGACCGCGATTGAATTGAATTCAGCAGGATTAAAAGTTCTGGTCCTTGTGCTTTGAGGGAATACTACTATAGAAATTCCTTTTTTGAGAAGATTTGTACCTTCTTCCAATACCTTGACTAGGTCTTCTCTTGGATTGTCCCGTCCTACTGCGATAGGGTCTCTGCTTCTCATGATAGGGCCGAAATAACCCTTTATTAAACTTTCTTTAACTACATAGGTAAGTCTTCTATGAGGAACTAAAAAATAGGAGAATACGAAAGTTTCGAGAACACTCATGTGGTTTCCCGCAAAAACCACTGGCCCTTTAGGAGAGACTACATTTTCTAAATTTTCTATTTGGAATTTTCCTTGGCAACCTTCGATCAATTCCAAGATCCCACCTGATAATTCTATCCAACGAGGATCGAAAAATTTTCCCTTTAGAACATTCTGCCTAGCGATTATAATTTGGCGGAAATATCCGTATAAGAATGTAAGATCGGAACCGAATAAGATCCTATCTAAAAGCCATCTTTTGCGATCAGGAGGAGTGATATATCTAAGGCTCACTCCTTCTCTTAGTTCGATCCTTTGTCCCAGTTCTTCCTTGGTTAAGTCGTAGATCCCTGTTTTCAGCGACGAATCAGGGATTTTGACTATAGGTGTTGTGATCTTATCATGAATGGATTCTGTTAAACTCACTCTAGGTTCCTTTTAGAAGCGAAAGAATGACGAACATATTAATTTTCCCCGAATTCTTTTCCAGCTAATAAAAGGTTTTTTTAAGATCTATTGTGCAGAGCACCGGGACAAAAATTTTTGGAAGAAGGTCACCTATGTACTTCCAAAAACGGTTTTTCTGCTTTTCGTTTCTGTTCGAAATCCAGGATCTCTTTTGCATTTTTCAGAGTGATATCAATATCATCCAAACCTTCTCGGATCCGATTTACAGAAGCAGAATCCAAATGAAAGAAGAAGGTTTTATCTCCCGCTTGCACTTCCAAATTTTCCAAATTGATCCGAATTTGTGATCCAGGATTTTTAGAAACCCATTCATTTAGAAAAGATATTTCCTCTTCTTTCAAACGAACTAGCGCAATCCCATTCTTTGCAGAATTGATAGAGAATATATCTGCAAAAGAAGGAGCCAAGATTGCTCTAAATCCAAAATCTGCAAGAGCCCAAGGCGCATGTTCTCTACTCGAACCACAGCCGAAATTTTTTCCAGCAACAAGGACACTCGCGTTTTTAAATCCTTCTTTATTCAAAATGAATTCAGGATTTGGAATATTCCCTTCTAAATCAGAATATCTCCAATCATGAAATAGATGTTTTCCGAAACCTTTCTTATCTATCAATTTCATGAATTGTTTAGGAAGTATTTGGTCTGTATCAATATCCTCTCTTGGAATAGAGATTGGAACTCCTGTGTGTATTGTCCAAATTTTTGAGCTCATACAAATTTCCTCACATCTGAAAATTTTCCGGTTACCGCAGCAGCCGCAGCCATAGAAGGGCTAACTAAATGAGTCCTTCCGCCTCTGCCTTGCCTTCCTTCAAAGTTACGGTTAGAAGTAGAAGCGCATCTTTCTCCCGGTTTTAATACATCGTCGTTCATCGCAAGGCAAAGAGAACAACCAGGCTCTCTCCATTCGAATCCCGCTTCCTTGAAAATTTTATCTAAACCTTCTGATTCCGCCTGACGTTTTACCGATCCAGAACCAGGAACAACCAATGCCTGGACTCCAGGATGGACTTTTTTTCCTTTGGCAACTTCCGCTGCGGATCTCAAGTCTTCTATCCTGGAATTTGTACAAGAACCTATGAATACTTTATCAATTTTGATTTCTGAGATTGGGGTTCCTGGTTTTAAACCCATATATTCCAATGCATTCCAGGCAGTTTCTTTTGTTCTTTTATCCTCGAATTCTTCTGGATTAGGGATTACTCCTTCGATTGATAAAGATTGAGATGGATTTGTTCCCCAAGTGACCTGAGGTTCTATTTTAGAAATATCTAATTCGATAATCTTGTCGTAGACCGCGTCTTTATCTGAAAAGAATGTTTTCCAATATTTTACTGCTTGCTCAAAACTTTCTCCTTTCGGGATTAATTTTCTATCTTTCAAATAATCGAATGTGATTTGATCAGGTGCAATTAAGCTTGCTCTTGCTCCAGCTTCGATGCTCATATTACAGATAGTCATTCTTCCTTCCATGGAAAGAGAATTTATCCATTCTCCTGTATATTCCATTGTGAATCCTCTTCCACCCGAGGTTCCAATTTTGGAGATTAATTCTAAGACGATGTCTTTTGCAGTGATACCAAAACCTGGTTTCCCAATAAAACGTACCAACATTGATTTTGTTTTTGCCTGTTTTAAAGTTTGGGTAGCAAGTACATGTTCCACTTCACTTGTTCCGATCCCGAATGCCAATGCGCCGAATGCTCCATGAGTTGCAGTATGAGAATCACCGCATACAATGACTGAGCCTGGGATGGTGAATCCTAACTCTGGACCCAATACATGTACGATCCCTTGTTCAGGATCTTCCGGTCCAAATAAACGAACTCCAAAGTCCTTACAATTTTTTTCCATTGTGTCTATCTGCAATCTGGAGATTGGTCCTGCTGCATCTCTATTCTTACGATCTCTTGTCGAAACATTATGATCCACAACTCCGAAGGTAAGATCTGTTCTTCTGACATTTCTATTTTTTGTTCTTAAGCCTTCGAATGCCTGAGCAGAAGTCACTTCATGAAGAATATGACGGTCCACATACAAAATGGATTCTGAGTCCGAATTCTCTGAGATACGATGGTTTTCCCAAATTTTGTCGTATAAAGTTTGTCCCATATTTCCCTCTTGTTAAAGAAGGTATCAAATTTACTGATATAATGCAAATAAATTGGTTTTATGAAATATATAACTAAAAGTTATATGTTCTTATGGAATTCAGACAAATCGTTTATTTTCTGGAAATTTCAGAATCAGGCACATTCCAAAAGGCGGCTTCTCGTTTAGGATTAACTCAGCCGGCACTCTCCAGACAGATCTATCTTTTGGAAAAAGAATTAGGTGTTAGTGTTTTGGAAAGAGGGGGAAGGTCAGTTCGACTTACCCATGAGGGAGAAAGATTTTACCAGTATTCGATCCGAATGAAAGAATTATGGGAAGAGATACAAGATGGTTTTTCAAAAGAAAATGAACTAAAAGGGAATTATTCTATTTCAGCTGGTGGAACAGTTTCAGCTTGGATCTTACCTCAGATCTTAAAAAAGATCCTGAAAAAAAGACCGGGACTTTCCCTTTCCGTAAGAGAAGGAGATGCTCAGGAGACCAAGGACGCAGTTTTAAATGGAGAAGTAGATCTTGGAATTTTAACTGGCCCTATTTCAGAACCAAGTTTGAATGTTCTGGAATTCCTTTCGGATCAGATCTTTCCCGTGGCTTCCAAGGATCATCCTCTTTTTCTAAAAAAGAAAATTAGAATAGAGGATCTAAAAAAACAATCATATGTATTATTCCATCCGGGTTCTGCTCTTAGAAAAGCTGTGGAGAAGAAGATCAAATCTTTCTCTAAAGAATTCGGTCCTAAGATCGCAATGGAACTTAGGAGTGTAGAATCAGTTATCAAATCTTTAGAAGCTGGACTTGGAATTGGATTTTTGTCTGAATATTCAATCAGCCAAAAACTCAAAAAAATAAAATTCGAAGAATGGAATACTGAAAGGAAATTTTATCTTTGTTATCGCAAAAAATCCGGACCAGGGCTCGCTTTACTTGCTGAGGAAATTTTAAGATCCGCGAAGGAATGGGAATCTGAGAGAGGACCTTCTTCCCTTTGAAAGGAAGAAGGTTATAATCTTATTTTACTCCGGTTTTATGTAAGAAGTCCAAAACTTCTTTTTGGACCTTCTCTTTATCAGAGAATACATGTTTAGAAGTTAGAACATGGCTTCCTTCTTCAATTTGAGCCTTTGTATTGAGTGGGTTAGGAGTATCTCCACCAATTTTATCAAAACCTTTTAGCATCGCAGGAACGCTTGCAGTCTTATCTTGGTGATCCTTATCTTTATAATAATATACTAATAGAGTAGGGACCTTGATCTTTTCGAAACTATTCTGGCTAAGAACAAATTTGGTCGCATTACTTACATGTTGGATCGCACCTAAATACTGATCCTTATACCAATGCTCATAATAATGTTCTCCAAGTCCATCTTCGGGTGTTTTTGGAGGGGATTTTCTTATCTTTCCTTGGACTGTTTCTCCAAATGTCATTCCACCCGGATAAAAGAATATTTTAGCTAGAGGAACTGCAAAATCAAAGAATGGAGAGAATAATACCAGATCCTTGATCTTATCTGGATATTTTCCTGCCAGATAAACTGAGATTAAACCACCCATACTGGTTCCCATAAGTATAGTTTGATTTCCTAATTTATCCATCATTAATAGACTTTCTTCTGCTACACGCAAGTATTCGGTAAAAGGAGTGTCTCTATGATCTTCATTATTGGTTCCGTGACCAGGAAGTCGTAAGTAGTAAGTATTCGCCTTAAGAGACGCAGAAATTTTATCTACAGTTTCTTCTCCTTCTGCGCGGGACGCGCCGAAACCATGTATGTAAAGAATTGCATATTCTGTTTTACCTGGAGAATAACGGATCAGTTTTTCTTCTGAGCCTGGTCTACCGTGAAGTGATTTGGTCTCTTCTAATTTAGTTTTATAGAACGAATCAAAACTTTGAGTTAAGTCCGCCTTTGGGTGAAATTCATATTTGGGAAATGTAGCGTAATAGATCCCCAAATAGGCGATAAGCACAGCACCTAGGCCAATCGAAACCCGTTTGAATATTTTTTTCATCCTTCTCTCCAATTATTTTGCGGATTGAAATGAGCGACGAAAAGAATATTAGGAACCCTTTATTTTGAGGCAAGGATTTTTGTTGGAAGAAATATGAGGATTTAGACCGGGTTCTTCTTTAGTTAACGCCGCTCATGCTCTCTTTTTCTTTTCAGAATCCAATTGGAAGAGCACATCAGAAAGATGGAACTCACCTAGCTTTGCCTCGAGAGCAGATTGTGCTTCTTGAAAAATTCCTGTCAAAGTAGTTTGTATCTTTTTACCCACAGGACATTTAGGGTTCGGCTTATCATGGATAGAGAATAGAGGGCCTTCTGTTTCCACGGCCTTATAGATCTGTAAAAGTTGGATCTCCTCAGGAGATTTAGCAAGTTTTGCTCCTGCCACACCTTGTTTAGATGCTACAAGACCCGCCTTTTTTAATTTTCCCAGGATGTTTCGGACTACAACTGGATTTGTACCAATACTATCCGCCATAATTTGAGAGGAACTGGCTTCTTCTCCATCCCTGTCGATCAAGGAAAGAATATGGATCGCTATAGAATATCTGCTTGGAATCGACATCTTTCCCCCGTAGTTGATAATGGACGATCTTGCGGATTCGCCAATCATATTTTCAGACGATCGAAATATCTAGGAACTCTCCAAACCTGGAATAAAAAACAAATTGCAGTCTATTTTTTCGTTTTCCGCTGGTTTAAGAAATATATTTCTGATTTCTGCAATTTCTCGGAGGCATTCCTATGTTCGCCAAATATTCGACTCTATTATTAGGGGCATTGTTCTTTTTTCATTGTGGTAAAAAATTGCCTGTTTCCATGATCACGGCCACTTCCATGGATAGCGGGCTTCCATTCGAGATCCTAGACGGAAAAAAATGGAGACCGGAAGAGGGCGCCAAATTTGTAAAACTTCACTTTTATCCGGATGAGACCTTCTTATTATCCAAGATAGAAGTAGAATCCTGTAACGGGGATTTCTCAGACCCGATCACTGCCTATATTAACTTTGATGAATATAGTCAAGAATTATCCACTGGATCCACTGCCGCAGTTACTTTTGATGCACCTAAAAGTACTCGTTCAGTCACTTTTAACTTTCATAGAAACGCAAATCTTTGTGTCCAAAAGGTAAACTTTTATGATGACAAAGGTTCCAAGATGAAATGGAAGGGACCAAAAGTTGTAGAAGCTTCTGTAACTGCATCCGAAACTGCTAAGCCAAATCTTTCCTATGATGTAATGAACTTATTCGATTCTAGATATGAATATGCTTGGGCTTCCGATAAAAAAGGTCCAGGAGTAGTGCTGGATTTTGATTTTAAGGAAACACAAAAGATCAAGTCCATCAAGATCTGGAATGGTTACCAAAGATCTGATAGACATTGCCAGACAAACGGAAGATTAAAAGTGGCAACTCTTACTGGAGATAATGGTTTCGAAGAAAAGATAGAAGTAGGGGATATCATGGGTCCTCAAACAATCCAATTCTCTAAAACTTTCGAAGGTAAAAAATTAAAACTTAAAGTAGATTCTATTTATACAGGAAAAGATTATAAAGGACTCGTTATCAGCGAGATCCGTTTTTCTGACGGAGATGATTGGATCTTACCGAACCCAATGGAACAAGTGAAGAAGATTGCAAAGAATAACTTTTTCCAATTTTCTGCGGCTAATATTGATAATGTTCTGAATTGGAGTTATGTTGGAGGAGAATATACTGGAAATGCTCCAATATCTACAAATACAAACTTGGAACAGCCTGCTCAACAATCCGCGGAAGCTGCCACTGAAGGAACCACAGGAGAAGAGCCTAGTCCAGAAACAGGTCTTATATCTTCTAACTGGACATTACGTTTGAGATCTGATGGAAGTCTTTTCTTCGAAGGAAATACAACCGAAGCAGATGGAGATAGCCAAATTAATAAAAGTTTCTTTGCATTAGGAAATTATGAAGTAAAAGAAGCCAAACCTGATGGTTTAAAACTTCGTATCTTTGGACTTGTTCGAAAGATGACCCAAAAAGAATATAACGAAGATTATTACGGAGGAGACTGCAATGGTTGCGGAAGAGACTGTAATAATAGCCAGGATTCCGAAAATGGGGAGAAAATTTTCCAAGAACAGATACTTCTTCGTAAATCAGGAAATAAACTTTATATAAAGAATGAAAACCCTGGTAAAGTTTTCCAGTTTTCTACTTTAGAATTGGTTCAGGAATAAATTTTGTTTAGAAGTATTATCCTTCTTCTTTTCATTTTGAGTCTATTCTCTTGCGAAAAGGAAAAAAGTTCTGATCCTTCTTTTTCCCTGAATCTGTCCGGGAAAAAAGGGGGAGTTCCAGTCCGTATCGAATGGATCTATAAAGGTTTTCCTGGAGAGATGAAAATTTATGAACTGGCTTCTCAGAGGCCGGTTCAACTCTGGGATACAAATACTGTTTCAGATCTGAACTTAGCACCAGTTTCTAGTTTGATAGAAGATTCAAAATTAGTTTTGGGTCCTGGAGAAACTCGTAAGTTTGCTTTAGTATTTAAGAATGAAACAAAGGAGAAACTTTATTTCTTCGCGGCCCCTCATTCAGTCAATCCGCCTGAATTCGGTTTTGGTTTTAAATTTAAATGCCTTTGCGTGAACCATTTATTCCAAGTGGAAGCTGGTTCTGTTTGGTATAGAATTGTAGAAATTCGCACAATGCCTAACTGGGCGAGTGATCCATTTCAGATCACTCATACTTTAGTGAGAGTGGATCCAAGCCAGGCAAAAGAATGGAGTAAGTCAGGAGCACATTCCCATTCAGATGAATGAGATGTTCTATTGCTGAGTTTGAGGTGTCCCAGCAGGATCTGGTTTTACACAAACCAAAACCTTATTTTCCAGAAAACATTCAGTTTCTGTTCCATCTTTTTTGGTATAAGGTCCTGGATTAGAATTGCTGGAGTCTGTAAATTCGGTTACTAAAACACTTCCGTCTGTGAATGTAACTTTGCCAGATCCTTTAATAATACCTTTTGCAAAATTTCCTCGGATCACAGTTCCGTTGGAGTAGAAATACATTCCATCTCCTTCTTTCAGATCGTTTACATAAATTCCTTCGAACTTGTCTCCGTTTTTGTAAACGAATTTGCCTTTACCTTCTCTCATTCCGCTACTGAATCCACCAGTGTATATATCTCCTGTAGAATATACATATGTGCCAGTTCCGTTATCACAGTTGCCTGATTCGCAACGACCATCTTCGCTCTCTTGGTCTGGATTCATAGATCTGTTAGAAGCAGAATTTGAACCTTCTGATCTGGACGAGCTTGCGCTGGCATTATTGGAAGATTCGGAAGAATCCTTTGTTTCCGCGGAAGAACAGTTGAATATTATAAAAAATGCGAAAATGGAAATCAGAGAACCTGTGAAAATTCGAGCCATAGTAAAATTTTTGACCCTAAACTTAGTTTCGTCAATTAAGATTTCATTGTAATAATTCTCTGACTGGCATCCCCTGGCGGTTGATAAAGTCGGGGAGTTTGTTTTTGATCCCTAAAAACACCAGATAATAGATCTTACGCAAAATCGGATGAAATAGGATTTTGTCGCGTAACCTATATCGGCTTCTATTTCTCAGAAATAATTTCAGTATAAATCCTAAAAACCGGGAAGGTTTGGACTTGGATGCCTGGAATTGGAAGCGGAAAGTTTTAGGATATTTCTTATGATATTCTTTTGCGAGTCTTTTGGATTCCGCTAACAATGCAGGGTTTTCGGAATAGAGTAATTTTCTTGCGTTTAGAATGAGCCGAAATGTCTTTTTTTGAAATTGGTAATCGTAAGAAAGATCCAGTTTTTCAGAGATCTTTTTCATACGAGAAAGTTTGGAGAATGCTTCTTCTCCTAATTGTAAGGACTCATTTGGGTTTGGATTTAAAAAAGAATATAGTGACCTGAAAGGATCAGAGACTGTGATCTTGTCCCAGGTTATATGAAGAATGGGAGGGATACGAACACGGTGCATATAAAAACTTTGTCTGGCAAATCCAGGATCGTATAAAAGATTTAAGATCAATTCTTCGCTTAATTTTAAAAATTCCAAAAATAGATCCGAGTTCTTTTTGCCGTAAAATTTAAGAAGTATATCTTCTAAACTTTTTTCAGGTTTTGTGAATAACTGAACAGAGACGAATGTATTCAATTCATTCCAATAAGAAGAACGTTTTAAAAAAGTGATATTCTTGAAAGAGGACCAGCCCCCAGTTTGTGTCCAAACACTGATCCCAGCAATATTGGCTTTTCCTAAAAGTTCTGATCTGTATTTTTCATACATCCAACCTATAAAGCTTGGATATTCTCCGAAACCTTCGTATTCTCTTCTGGCTTGTAATTCTAAAAGTTTAGGTTTATCATCTTCGAAAAATAATGGATTGATAGGAAGATATCTAAAGAAGTCGCCTTCTCCATATTTTAAGGAAATAATTAGGGATTTGCTTCGTATATCTTGGAATACTTTACGATATGTTTTTGGATTCCAGATTAGATCTCCTATTTCGTAGGCCCCTAATGTCCAGGTCCTAAATATTAATGTTTTATTATATTTTTCGAAAACAGGTAGGATTTCCTTCAAGAATGAGTTCGCTGATTTAGGAGTTTTAAGCAGAAGTTTACTTCTGAAATCTCCAGTAACATCCACTCCATCTGATTCGCCGATCCTAAGAACTATTCCCGAAATTTCTGTAAAACTGGAAAATAGGTCTTCTAAAGACTCTTCAAAAAGTTGGATGATCTTATCCAGGTTTCCATTTGTATGTTCTATGATTGAATCATTGATGGAGAAAAAATCTGAGGTGATAAATACTTTTAGATCTTGAGATGAAGCGATCTTAAATAGTTTTTTATATTTTTTACGATAAGATGAGATCTTACGTTTTAGATCTTCTGGGTAAAAATCTCTTTCGGAAAGATAACATAACTCATCCAGACTAACTGCATTAAATCCTAGTTTAGAAATTCTTTTAGTATATCTGTAAAAAGATTCTCTGACTCTTTTATGTTTTTTCTTGGAGGGAAGGGAAGACTTCTCCAAATGGGCCAAAGGTGCCTTGGACCAATTTTGATGTTTTTCTTTGGATTCCAGAAAGAAGGGAGCAGATCCGTCTACAAGAGCAAACATCTTCTATTCCGTTTTTTTTCTGTATCTAAATGATTCGAGGGCAGCAGCAAATAAGATCATCGCTCCTCCTATAAATTCTTCCTTTCTGGGAACCTCATGTAAGATTGCCCAAGCAAGAATTGCGGAATATACAGGCTGCACAGTGGATAATAATCCTGCGGTTTTGACCTTCATCTTGAATACAGATTTGATATAGAATGTATGACCTACCGCAGTAAAGAATACTCCTAAAAGAATGACTAGTCCCCAATCCTTTGGAGTGACGAATAGATCTTCGAATAATAAGACAGGGCTTAAAACAAAACAAGTAACCGCAGTTTGGTGGAACATCACTTGTGTGGATCCATGACCTGAAAGATATTTTTTTGTAAGAATATTTCTGAATGCCATTGCCCAGGAAGAAGAAAGGCCGAGTCCCACTCCCAGAAGGTATTTGTTCTCTAGATCAAAACTTGGGACGAGTATCCACATTCCAAACAAAACAAGAACTGCAAGTCCAAGATCCAGACTTCTGATCTTAGAAGGAAAAAATAAAGGTTCGAGTAGCACAGTCCAGACTGGATGAGTGAATAAAGTGAGTACTGCAACTGCGATAGTCGCTTCCTGTGCTGATGCAAAAAAAGTAACCCAGTGAAACGCTAAAAGTAATCCTAATGAAAAGGAGATCCAATTTTCTTTTTTGCTTGGAAAGAAGAATGGTCTTTTTCTCAACCAAAGAACGAAAGCTAATAGACTCGCCGCGAATAATGTTCTTCCCCAGGTGATAAGAGAAGGTGAGTAAGAGAGGACCTGTGCGAACAATACGTTTCCACTAATCAAAATTTGGGAAACTTGGAATTCAAGATAGGTTCTAAGTCTGTTTTCCTGCATCTGGCAGGACTAATTTCAGATGCCTA
Source organism: Leptospira saintgironsiae (assembly GCF_002811765.1). Lineage (NCBI taxonomy): Bacteria > Pseudomonadati > Spirochaetota > Leptospiria > Leptospirales > Leptospiraceae > Leptospira > Leptospira saintgironsiae. The sequence goes on from NZ_NPDR01000003.1 coordinate 182,697, forward strand.
TTTGGAACGGAAAGGAAAACCTTTTGCTCAATCGACGATTTTTATGATTTGTAATAATCAAAAAAAGAAGAAGGACCCGGGCCTTTGCCCGAATCCTCATACCAAAAAAGAATATAATCTTTAAGCCGCTACTAGGGCTTCCTCTTTACCCAAACGATTCCCTCTGAAAATACTTCCGAAATCATTAAATCTGATCCCGTAACGTTTCATTGCAGGGTGAACGAAAGGTGCCACCGCTTGTCTGAGATAAAAAGGCTGATTTACTACGAAATGATGAATTCCATGAGTGCTTCCAAAATTAAAACAGAATAGATGAAGAGGGAATAAGAACCAACGATTCAACACTTGCGTTTGCTCATGAAGTCCTTTTACATCTCCATAATAATGCATATTAGAAGAAACAACTTGGATACTTGTTTGTCTGATCCAATTTGGAATTGTATAAACCACTGCTGAAATATTCAAGAAATGGCGGACAGTATCCAACCAAGCAGGGATCTCTATAGGTTTACCCAATAATTCATTTCCAATATAGAAAAGATTAATGAATAAGAAATTATACCATAGATGAAAATAGATCACGAGATACGGCCAACTGGAGCGAGTGATCTCACTTCTTTTAAATTTAGGAGCTTCTCTGCGTAATATATGTGATTGGAATAAGAAAGACATATTTCCGTCCATCATGGTGATAAAACGTTTTAATCCGAATTTCATTCCGTTCCCGATCAAACGTTCCTCTATATCCTCTTTATGACCGGATACTTTATGATGAAGAGTGTGGATCATTCTTCTATACCAAGGACTTACTGTGTTTCCACGAAAGATCCAAACCATCCAAAACATGAAGTTTTGGATCTTTAGATTATCCTTATAATATAAATTATGAATTAAGTCGTGTTCAACTTCGTGAAGAATGGAGGCAAGAATCCCGTTTGCAACGATACAAGCCCAAGCAGGAATGATCCCGGCGATATAAAGTCCCGCAAATAAGATCATACCTGCGGCGGAACCTAAGGTAATCGCAAGACCTAATTGATCTTGGTGTTTTAGGAATTCGAATTTACCACGTAATTTTTTGTCCCTGAATCGGATCCATTTCATGATCTTCTTACTTTTTTCTTTTTGGGACAATCTAGTATAAAGTTTGGTTGGAATCTGGACGGTCGGTCTTTCTGCAATGGCGATCATCGGTTTCCTCCGTATTTGTTTTCGGTTATCTATATCTTACGGAAATTTTTGAAATGAGTCGTCTCAATTGATCGAATGCAACTATAGATTTGGTCCCAATCTATAAATTTTTACTGATCTTTCTTAGGAGCGCGTGATTAGTTTGGAGCCAAACAGATTAGCTTCCTCTGAATTCGGAAGGAGTTTTACCTGTGTGTTTTTGGAATGCTCTGTGAAATGAGGACTTGGTTGCAAATCCAACTTCGAATGCTATATCCAAGATAGATCTATCAGGTTCTTTTTGTAGAAGTTCGCATGCTTCCTTGATCCTATAATCATTCACAAACGCGGAGAAGTTTTTTCCAAGCTCCTGATTGATCAGTTCTGAAACCTGATGAGTTGAAAGTGCGAGTTCGTCTGCAAGATCTGCAAGTCCCAACTTTTCATCTCTGTATAATTTTTCCTTTTCCATAAGCTGAGTAAGGCTGTCCCTAAGTGCGTGTCTGTTCACTCCAGAGAGAAGGGAACGTGCATATTTTTGCCTGGTAGCTTGGCTTACTTCTTGGAGCACTTGGAAGAATGCTGGCCGTTTATGCCCGATTAGATAGGCGAGGCAAAGGCTAATCCCCATCATTGAGGAGCATGCGAGAAGAAAGATAGGCGACTTGCTAGACAAATAAACCGCACCGAACCCAAGATTCACGAATGTTGCAATTACCATGAATGCAAGTATTCTTGCGGTCCATTCTTCTTGTAGTACCTCCCACCGAAGTAGGTCAGAACTTCCTTTTAGTATGAGTAAAATATAAAAAACCAAGATTAGAATTGGAGAAGAAAGTAGGATCTCCCCCTCATTCCATCCAGTTACCTTCAAGAAGACCGAGATCTTTTCTAAGATCCATTCCCCGGGAAGAAGGAACACTGCCAGGAAATATACAACCCAGACAAGACCAGGCAGAAGAAAATGTTTCTTTTCTACTCCTAAATACGAGACTTCTTCTGAGTCTCTGTCCTGGCTTACACTATGAATTCCGAATAGAATAGGGCCAACGGATGCAATAAGAGGGAATTGGATAAGAGAAATCCTGGGAAATTCTAAGTATAACCCGGAAACTAATAGTAAAAAGCTACCTTGTATCAGGCCTAATATTAGGAAAATCAGGGCCAAAAGCCTGTTTAGAGCTGATTTATTCTCCATAACAAGCTGCCCGAGAGACATTAGAATTCCAAGTGCAGTCCCGAATTGGGTGCTCGCCCAAAGGACCTGAAACCAAATCCCTGAATTGTAGTAACTAAGACTTCCCATTGCATCTGGAGGCATGGCAGGGAGAATGAAAAAAACTGAGAGAGTTGTCAAGAATTCCCTTAACGATTTGGAGCCATTCATACTGAGATGAATTTTGTAGTACCTTCTATAATTTAGAACGAAATCTAGAATAAATTATATAAAACAGTCGTTCTTTTTAATATATCTCCCAAGTGACAGAAGAGTAGTTTCGTTTTTTGTAATATAGTTTTTATTCGAATGGACAAAATCGAAGTCTCAAAAGATAGATTGAGACCTCCAATCGAAAAATGCTATATTGAATAACAATTGTTATTTTAAAATAAACAAAAATCACCCGGAAACTTTTTATAGAGTCTCGCTTATTTTTTTTCAAATGCGCCGGAAATATAAGCCTGATATAAGCCCGCTTTATGTAGCGATCGCTATGCTGTGCACACTTGGAAAGAAACTGTTAGGATAAGCTAATAGATATGAATATAAAGAAAGCACACATTCTTTTCTTGCTGTGTTTGGCTCTGGGGATGGGCTGTCAGGCAGGTGGAGATAAATCAAACGCGGATACTTTTTACGATAACGTAGATTATAAAGGAATTCGCCTTTTTAATTTGTTCGATGATTATCCTTCCATCAAATCAGGTTTTCAAAGTTTAGAACCTATTCACTTTAACCTTAAACTAGAGTCTTCCATGACTATTCCTTATAGAGAGGATATCGTGGGATTCTTAAGAGTTTCCGGAGATCTTCTTCTTAAGCCGGAAGCTCATGTGCGTCAGTCTCTTATAAGAGTTCATTCTCTTTTAGATCGTATAGAGAAAGCACCTAATAACGCATTCGATACTCTTCAACCTTGGCTAGAAGCATTACGCACGTATCGTAGACCTGTACTTCGAAATATGGCACCTCTTAGCCAAACTGCTTTGAAGTATATGTATACAAATTATTCCAAAGAAACTATGGAGACCAAGTTCAAAGAGGTTTCCGCAGTATTAAAAGATCCTGAAATTAAGATCCTTTTTGTGGAATTGGAAGATGTATTAGATAAAGCAATCAATCGAAACGCGAATGCAAAACAAGCGATCGTAGGTCTTTTACAAGGTATGGTAGATCCTTCTCTCATCTCTGATAGAGTGATGAAGGAAAAAATGATCCAGATCATTTCTGCTTTAGGAAAATCTTTCCGTCAGAGAGCGGGCTTTAGTGATGCCAAGTCTTCTGAAACTGTTCTGAAAAACCTGGTAGTTAATTTAGAAAAATTTTATACTGTAGGCGGTTCTGTTTATTCTGATCCGGCTTTTGCAGATTATAGAGATGCTACTTATCCTACTGAATTCGCTACCGTACTAAGTGAATCCTTCCGTTATCTGAGACCAATGCTTGGAAGAGGAGGGAATTACACTGCGGATCCTAACGTTATTCTTTCCTTAGAGATGGCTAAAAATTTCGCCAAGTTCGACTTCTCCTCTGGAGTAACTGGTGTGGATCATTCTCTAAGAGAATTGATCCGTATGGATGCTGCCGGTTTGGATAGAGCAGATCCTGCAAATATTACAAGTAGCCCAATCACTGCTTTAGAATCCTTGATGTTCATCCTGACCTTATCCGATACTTTTGGATTCCGTTGGGAAAATCCTGCTGATACTTCTATGATGAGATTAGAGCCTAACGGTTCTGGTAACGGCGGTCCTATGACTGGCGGTGTTCTCACTGTAGGAGATAGTATCTATTCTATGAAATCTGCGATGACCGGTAATATCGGTATCAAGGCTTTCATGAACCAAAGCTCTAACGACGCTGCGGTGTTCAAAAATGGAGATGCAAGCACTCCGACTGCACTTTCTATCGGGATCAATACTCCAACTTTGACCTTATTGGAAGCTCCGGATCCAACTATTATCCCTGCTGCGAACGACCCTGTTTATACTAAAACAATTCCATTCATTATGAAATTGATCCGCACAGTTCTGATCTCAGGCGGTGGGCCTTATTATAATAAGAACCGAGTGGATTCCAATGGGAATGTTCTGACTTTGGATGGAAAAATTTATAAAGATTCCAATGGTGTGGACCTGATCTACAAGGAATCTTGGAATACTTCTGAATACAGAGTGAAGGTATCGAATACCGCTAGTGGTTCTTGTAGCGGGGGCACTATCTGCAAATGGGTAGGCCCAGGTGGAAGAGAGACAAACGCAGTTGTTGCAAACAATTCTTTTACACCTGTTGCATCAGGACAGAACGCCTCCGGTGCAAAAGGTTGGAGTATTCCTGTTTGGGAAATTCCAAAGGACAATACGACTGAAAGAGCAGTGAATACAGACGAGGAAGCAATTTATAAGAACTTCCAGTGGCTTCTTCATGAAAAACGTATGGTGGCTGTGATCCCACTTCGCGCTTCTTTGGGTGCAGGGGTTCCTTACAAAATGGCTGCCTTTGTTACTCTGATCGCTAACGGTATGACTGGTCTTATGAATGCAAGACCAGTTCTGAAAGACGGATCTGCATGTGCGGATCGTGTGAATGCGATCTGGAAAATCAAAAATACTTTCTTAAAACCAGGATGTGCAAGTTCTACTCAACCGAATTTCAGACAACCAGGTGTTCCGGTTCTTCAAGAGAATTATTCTGATATTCCTGGGGACAGTATGTTCTATCTGGAAGCTTGGGACTACGGAACCAGCGGCGCGAGTTCCTTAACTTTCAATAGCTTAGGAGATGCATCCGTTTACAGTATTTTCTATCCTGATCCTGATAATTCTTATGGAGTAATTCCTCAAGTAATCGCAGCTAACTTTGCGGTGATGGAAAGACTTTCTTTCCTAACTCCGGATAAGGTTCTTCCTTCCGGACCAAATGTGGCTGTTTATGGAAAATCAGTTGAGGATGCTTGGGGACAGAGAAACAGACTTCTTCCTTTAATACTTTCTCTTGCATGGACATTGGATGACCAATCAAGTCCAAGCTTAAACAAAAATCCATTCCAGATCCTGACTGGACTTAGTGCGGCTCTTACCAGACCACTTCTTGCAAGGATCACAGATCCTGAGCCTAATAGTGGCGGAAGAACAATTGATGTAGTTAAAATAGTAAACTCTGACTCAAGTGTAAGAAGTAACTCTGCAACTGAATCTGAATATTTCTTTAGATATCTGGATCCAGTTTCAAGTAAACCGGTTCGTTCTCCACTTTCTATCTTAGCTGAAAATGAAAGAAGATACCAAGATGGACTTTTGAATCTGATGTCCAGAACGGACCTTCTATCCACATTCGTACAAATGCTCGCTGAAATGGGAAAACCTGAAAGAGCAAGTGGCGCGCTTCTTACATTCCAATCCATTGCGGATTTGATCGGAGAGATAAAACTCGCGAACGAAAGTCCTACAGCAGTTCAATTTAACTTAGAAGCATATTTGGGAGAAGTTAGAGATATGCTTGCGGCATTCCCTGACGCTCGTGTTGCAAATATTTATGACCCTGAATGGGATAGGTTAGGGAATTGGGCAGTCCGTTTAAGAGATTATTTCGATCCTGATTCTGTTTATAGCCTGATTCCTACCTTGGATTTTTCCATGGATATGATCATAGATAATATTCCTACAAACACTCAGTTGGTAGCAATTGCAGATCTTTTGGGTGGAATCACTCGTGATCAGACAAGCACTCAGGATTATTTAATTACGAATTTATTAAGCGTAGATACGGCCGACTTGGCAAAAGTCTCCGCTCCTTATGGAAGAAGCACCGTAGGAGTGTTGATGGGTATCGTTAAGACAGGTGAATTCTACTCTTACTTAGAAGCGGATATGAGAAGTCCGTATTCACTCAAATCCATATTCAAAGACGCTAAAAAACTTTTGATGTCTGATATGATACAAACACAAAGAGAAGACGAAAGCTCACTGATCTATACGGCAGGAGTGTTGATGGGTATATTTGCGGATCTTGCTTCTACGGGTAAAAAACAATTCCCGGACGGATTCGTATTCTATGACAGATTTAACGAAGATGAAAACTCGGACACCTATTGGGATAGGTTCGTTACGGTATTCACCCGGTGAGAATAATGAAGAGAATTTTTTTGGGAAAAATAAGTCGAGGGCTGGAAATGAATCTGAAAAATATAAAAGTTTCTAATGTCGATAAGGGAATCAAACTCGCGATCCTTTCTATTTTGTGGGCAGGTGTCTTAGGATGTAGCCCCGAAAAAATGAAAGGATTTGCAATGTCGGATATTTTCGACATAGGATTCTTTTCAGGAGGAAGAGTATTCGATGCAAATCCGAATCTTCAACCTCCATACAATAGCGTAGACAACAGCACTGCTGTACTACCTGTTGATTTCGGTTCTACCAGTCCTCAAGCTACTTTATTTATTAACTCTACTGAGAACGTAGACAGATATAAAGAGTTGGAAATTCGTTTTTCCCACCCAATGAATAAGACTACAGTAGAGCAGAACTTTACTATCTCTGGCACTACTGGAAATCTTTCAGGGCCGAATCCTGGTGGAGAATTCTACTGGATGAGTGGTCAGAAACTTCGTTTCAATCCTTATAGAGAATTAAAACCAGCTGAATCTTATACAATTACAATCACTCCGGATGCGGCGACAATCGGTGGAGTGGCTCTGGAAAATTATACAATTACTTTCAGAACCGGATTGGATTATAGCCTTACAAATAAGATCACCCAAGGAAGCCAATATACTCTGAACGGAACGAATGATATGACATTCGATCAGTCAGCAGCTTTGACAGTGGCTTCTACTTATGTAAGCCCAGTGGTAGGAGAGAATTATATCCAATCAGTTATTTTGAAGAAGATTGGCGCCACTAATTCCCAAGATATTTGTACCACTCCTCCATGTTCTATGAGTGCTACTATTTCTCTGAACTTAAACACTTCTCAAGTTCCTCCTACTGTTGGTGGGAATACCTACTATTATGAAATAGCTACAACAAACGGAAAAACTTTCCGTAAGTATTTCAGTTTTAATTACGGTAAGCTGGAGAACGCGAATGGTGTTCTTCCTTACGTAGCAAATGGTGTAATGGACGAAGCACAAATGCTTCCGTTCTTAGGAAAAGCCATCCAGAAATATACAACAGGCGCTTTCAAAGTTAAGGATGCAAACGGAACACCTCGTACCTTCCAAGAATTCTTATTAGGAATGCCTGATTTCCCTAAGAAAAAGTTTTTCGAAAATGGAGCTTGGACAATCGGCGAAGCTTGTATGAGACAAGATGCTAAAATGTCTGGGGATGCGAACGTCGCAGCATTTAAAGATTTCGATTATATTCCTGTGTTCGGAGCTAAATCTGGCGGCGCTGGAAGAGGGTATTGTTGGGTAAGACACCCTGACTGCGTTACGGATAACGGACCGCCTTATCACCCTAAAAAAAGAGCAAGCGGTGTAGATAGAGACCAATGGTGGACTATTTATAATAATAATAATTGTGGTCAAAACCAGAATAACGCGAATTACCCTCAGGCTTGTAAGAACTTATTCCATTGGGGTGAGGCGGCTTGGAGTCTTTGCCATTATCCTACCGACGTGAAGTCCTATAAGAACGGTGGATATACTTCTACAGTATTCTCCGCATTTGGTAGACCGGAAGGAGATATCGGATCAGCGGGAGAAGACTTATTAGATTGTGCATTCCCTGCATGTTTCTTCGATTCTTATCATATTGAAAAAATCGCTCCGGGACCATTTTCTAAATATAGCGCTATCTTAAACGTAGCTTCCGGTGGAATTGCAGACGGAAGTGCTGCGATCACATTGGACGTATATGTAACTGACATGAGGCTTCCTAAGTTCGTTCGTTGTGGATCCAATAATGCTACTCATGGTTGTGCTGCAGGAACTGGAACCCAATTAGGAAACGTTGTTGCAGACTTAAAAGTTAACCCTGGTTCCGGGGCGGTTACGCCAGGACTAGGTTTGGATCTAAAATCCAGATACACGGAAGTGGATCTTTTAGTAGTATCTCGTTTCGAAGACTGGTATGGAGCATTTAACGGACCTGGAGCTCTACTCGTGTTCAGAACAACTGCTAAGTTGAACTGGGATCCTGCGGTAGAAGGAACTTTAAATCCAGCAGGTTATGATTGGAATAATGTGCAACTTTCCAAACCTCGTTTGGCTTTAGCTCGTACTCGTAATAATATGACTGTGACTTCTGACGGTTTGATCAATATGACTGTTAAGACTCCTTTCACAGTAAATGACGATTACTTCCCTGATAACCCTAGCATTGCACAGATACTCTCGAATTCGAATAATTTCTTCATTCGCCCATGGGCAAACCCACTGCATATGTCTTTAGCAGGTTTATATCCTGGGGAAGATACTTCAGACTTCATGTATACAGAGCCAATGACTTATATTCATGGTAGTGAAGGTTTCAATACAATCATCGAAGCTCTCGTAGGCCGAGCAGAGTTGAGCAATATGGCGAATTTAACTGTGGATCAAGTAAAGCAGATCATTACACAGTATATGCTTAGGGATATCGTACAAAGGATCGCTCCTAACGTTCTTAACTCTGTAATTGCTGACTTAAGAGATACTGGAGTTACTATCACTTTACCAAGTTATCTTCCTGCTCCTCTTGGAAACTTCCCATTAACAGTGAAGTTTAAATTGAATACTGATGCAGCGATCAAACATGATGGAACTAATAAGGGTCTTGTGACTTCTTTGGATTTCGCATTCACAAGCGGTTATAATCCTCCAGCCGGACTCAGAACCCAATCTGGAAAAACTGGAATGGTTACCACCAGAACTTGGACTGCTGCTAATCCACCTCCTTCTACTTATCAGTTCAGCCAGTCCGCTGCGAACCCTGGATTCTTGATCTCAATGCATACTGATACAATTTCTCAGGCTGCATTCCATTTATGGCAGAGAAGGGGATTGGATATCGTTCTGAATAAGGCATTCATCGATGGAATGAACGCTTTTGCTGGTGCGGATCCTTTATTCGCTCTGACCACCTCTTTCTTAAAAGCTTCTCCTTTGGTTACAATCCTTGTGCCTGGAAGAAACAAATTGCAAGGTCTGAATGGTTCCAACGCGATTGCACCTCCAGTAAAATCTTTTGATGATATTGATATGGTGATGTCCCCGATCCATGCACCTAACGTGAAGTTTAAACCAATGACTTCCGCTGGAGTGCCTAAGATGAGATTGTATTTTACTGAAATGCAATTACAGATCATTGCTAAGAAACCGACTTCTTGCACTGGTCTTGTTGATGAAGAGCTTACAGAATGCCAAGCAGATACAAGAGCGAATGGTTACCAACAAACTTTGGGAACAGTTAGGATCAGCTTTGCTGCAGATGCAGACTTCCGTTTCAAAATGTTCTCTAACCCGACCAATAATCCTGCGTTTGCTAACTTAAACGCACTTCAGGTAATCCTAGATCCAATCAATAACTTGGATTATTCTGTAGAAGTTTTGGAGGGACAGACTTACAATCCTTTTGGTTTGGATCCTGATGGTATTAAATCAGTAATCTCTCCGTTAGTCACCACTTTGGTAATTCCTATGGTAAACAGTATTATGAAAGAAATTCCAATGCCTCCAGATATCACTTTCCCTAAATTGATCAACCCTGCAGGAACTCAATCCTGTGCGATCAGTGCGAAGAGTGATAAGGTACAATTCTTCACCTTGACTACTCCTCAAGTTGCAGATCCGTACCTGTTAGGAGGAATGAGATTTGTAGGACAAGCTGTAACAGATCCTGCATCTCTGATTGTCTGCCCTTAAACACTCCTAGCTATTTCGAAAAACTAGATTTCGAAATGACCGAAAGGCTTAAAAACCCTTTCGGTTTTTTTTTAAGGAACTTATTGGATAACTAAATTAGAAAAAGCTTATGAGTGAGTCTTCACTCAATTAGGATTGTGTAATTTTGATTTTCTTTTGCTACAGTTTCGCAAAAGTTTTTGTTCGGATCACTGTCGAACATCATTCGTTATTTCATAACGATCGTTAGAACGTGCTATATAATTTTATAAAAATGAAAAGGAAACTCATTCAAATACTTGCATTTAAAAATAGTGAGCATTTAGTCACATTTTTTGTCCCGTTTTCATAAATGGGTTGCAGGAATCCGAATAAGATAGGAAACGAAAAGTGGATATGACGTATTATCAGCTTTCATGTTATTTGGTCGTGACTGTATTAGTATACCGTACGATTCATAATTTAGTTTTATATTTTAGAAATCGGAAACAGTCATACCTTCTATATTTCGCCTTGCTTCAAGTTGCGTATGGCGCTTACTTATTTTGTTTTATCCAAACCATCAATGTTGAAAATCCTGAAAAGGCTTTACCCTGGGAAAGAGTGGAGAATGCGACAGCGGTAGTATTTGCCACGTTTATCGCGCTCTTTGTGAATAATTATAAAAAACTTTTTAGCAGGGATTTCATTCTGCTATACGTGTTCATGAACTTGATCCTTGTAGGGATACTATTGCAGGATCCAAACGCTTATACAATGAGCGTTGCTCACCCGAAACATTTTCCTTCTTTAGGCATAGTTATCTACGAAACAGACCAGCCTACTATCATGCAGTTTATCTTCCTTTCCAGTATTCTGATGATCATATGGACTGTAATGAAGGTAATGGGTCAGGTCCGTAAGAATCGATTTAGGAACCATTTCCTATTTTACGGATTGGTATTATTCTTCGCGAGTTTGATAGCGGATATCTTGGTAGCGAGTGATATAATCGGTATTCCTTATACTTCTCATTTTAGCTTTTTGATCCTTATGTTCTGTGTGGACAGCTTCCTCACAGTGAATAAGTCCGAAAGAGAAGTCAGGATGGAATTCAAGGAATCAGTTTCCAAATGGCTTACTAAGCCGGAAGCTTCTTCTTTTGGATCACAAGTTAAGAACATAAGCGAAGAAGGTTCCGAATCTAAACTTAATAAAGAGAAGGGCCGTAATCCTAAAAAGTTAAGTGTTAGAGCACTTGGTCCATTAGAATTGGATCTGGATGGGAAGAAGATCCCAGCAGCAGAATATTCCAGTAAGAAAAAACTTCTTAAACTTATTAAACTACTATTAGTTCGTTTTGGCAAAGGTATTCATAAAGAGGAATTATTAGAAAATCTCTGGCCTGGAATGTCTGAGAAAAATGCTCTAAATAGTTTGCATGCTCTACTTTTCCGTCTTCGTAAAATATTAGGAAATCCAGAAGCAGTTGTATTCGCAGAGGATAGATTATTCTTCCATCCCGATCTGGTAGAAGCTGACTTTGTTGAATTCGAGAAAAGATATGAGACTGCAGGTAAACTTCTTCGTAACAAAAAAGAAGAAGAAGCGGTGCAATCTTATAGAGAAGCACAAGAACTATATACAGGAGACTTTTTCGAATTCGATCTGTATTTCCCGGAATCAGAACTAAAGCGGGAATATCTACGCAAGAACCTGATCGAAATTTATAGAATTCTATGTGAATACGCTCAGAAAGGCGGAGATTCAAATTCTCTACTTTCTGATTCTGAAAGCTGGATCCGTTTGGATGATCTGGACGAAAGAGCTTGGAGATTTCATTTCGAGTCATTACAATCTCTTGATCGTAAGAATGAAGCTCTACGCAAATTCGAAGATATGAAGAAGATCCTTAAAAAAGAATTAGGCGTGGAACCTGACCAAGAGACAGTTTCGTTGATAGAAAAGATCCGTGTTACTTCTCCAGTGAGCTGATTGTTTTAGGAACACTGCACTATAAAATAAAACACTCATTAGAAAAAAAATATTGGACGAAGTAAATCCCTTCTGTACGTTCTTCCAGAATCCCCCAAATTCTAAGTAAAAAATAACCCTCGAAATAAAATGAATAAACGAATCCTTTTTTTTGTAACGATTGTTACAATTACCCTGGCAAACTGTTCCATCGTATATAGAGTTACTGGCAAAACTTTAAATTCTTATGCCCAAGACCATTTGGTCCCTCATTACCTTGCTTCCGACGATTTGGATGCGATTTGTACCGGAGGAACTGCACTCGGACCATTGGTGGCTTCTTTTGAAAGAACTGGAGCATCTGTGGAATTGGCTACTATGGTAGCGCAAATGGGTGCGGGGATGTGTGCTGAAAGACAAGCACAGGAAGCAGAACTTTTATATATCGCAGCAGTTCGTAAAGGTAAGGGAGAAGAAGCTCTAGATAACCAAGCTAGACAAATCCGTTATCATGGGATCGCAGCAAAAAGATACGGGGATGCACATAGTAGATTCCTTCAATACTTCGGAGAATGGAATGGAAAATGTCCTTCTATCAGTGAAGACGAAGAGTTATATTATTTAGTAGGACTTTCTTCTGGATTACTCGCAATCCTTCACGATTTTGCTTCTCAAGGATATGCAGGGATCACTCGCGATGTGCCAAGCGTAGTTGCTGGCGGATCAAAATGTTTAGATTCCAAAAAATGGTGGGGAGCCCCTCTTGCATTGGAAGCTGTAGTTTGGCTTTCCGTTCCAGGCGCAACTCCTGAAGGAAAAGATGCTAATAAACAAATGGAAGAAGCTGTCAAACAGGGCGACCAGGCAGGTGTTCGTTTAGCTCGCGCATTCCAGATCCAAGCCGCTGCCGGAAAGGGTGATGTGGAGAAGATCAAAAAACTTATATTAGAACATTCTAAAGTTCTAAGCCAAATCCCTGCTAAGAAAGAATATCGTTTCTTGGAAGCATTTGCGGAAAATTTATCACGTCATGAATCTGATAAAATTTGGATGAAAGAAACTGGGCATAGAGGACCGATTTATTTCTCCTCTTTCCCGGGAAAAAAGAAAAACAATAAAGAAGAAGACGATCTGTTAAAAGATCTTTGAGCGGGTTCTTGGGTGGAAAACGAAAAAAAAGGGACCTTATTAAGGAGAAAAAACTATATGAAGAAGTTTCTCATTCTATCGGTAATCATTCTCGGGACTTGGATGTCCGTAGGTGTGGGAGCAGCGGAGACGGTGGATCGATCCATGTGTGTATTCGATCCTTCCGGCGCACACGGAGACGTGTTTAAAGCGGCACAAAGATACCAAGCACAAGCTTTAACATGGGGAATCCGTCTGGATCTAAAAGCTTATACAGACGAAGTGGTCGCAAACTCCGACTTCAAAGCCGGAAAATGTAATATGGCATTCTTAACTTCTCTTAGAGTAAGAAGTTATGTGCATGAATCAGGATCCATCGAAGCGATCGGTGCATTGCCAAGTTATGACCTTCTCCGCAAAACAATCGAAGCATTATCAAATCCTAAAGTAAGAGAATTAAATACAGACGGTGACTACGAGACCATGGCTATGTTCCCTGGTGGCGCAGTTTATCTTTTATTAAGAGATAAGAACTTGAAAGATATCAAGGACCTAGCTGGAAGAAAGATCGCTACTTTAACTTATGACCAAGCTGCGACTACTATGGTGGATATTGTTGGAGCTTCTATGGTTCCGGCAGAGATCGCTACTTTTGCAGGTATTTTCAATAATGGTAGAGCGGATGCTTGTTATTCTCCTGCTATCGGGATCAAACCTTTGGAGCTGATGAAAGGGATTTCCCCGAATGGTGGAATTGTTCGTTTTCCAATCGGACAATTAACTTTCCAAATCGTAGCTCGTCATAAGGATTTTGCAGAAGGTTTTGGAAATACTTCCAGAGCTTGGGCAGCAACTCAGTTTGACGCTATGCTTTCTCTTACCAAAAAGGCAGAGCAAGAAATCCCAGCTAAGTTTTGGATAGAAGTTCCTAAAGATCTTCAAAAGAACTATTTCGAAAAATTTAGAGAAGTAAGGATCAGGCTGAGAGACAAAAAAGTATATCATCCTACCATTCTGAAACTAATGAAAAGGGTTCGTTGCAGCGCGGATAAAGAAGCCGCAGAGTGCGCGGATAACCTGGAATAATTTCTAAAACTAACACAAAAAAGGCGGGAAAAATCTTTCCCGCTACTCTTATATCAATCAATCGCAGATTCCAGAGGATATTCTATGTGGAGAAAAATCGTTTCCTGGGCGGTATTATTCTTTTTATTCGTACCCCTTGTTCAAAGTGGAAGCCAGTTAGTTCAGGCTAGGTTATTAGGCTTAGGCGGCAGTATTTGGCCGAACTATGCTATGATCCGAAATGTTTGTATCGCTGATCCGAATGCGGAAACAGATACAAAAGCAGAAGTCAGCCAAGCGGATATGGACGCTTTGGATGACATAGGTCTTGGAGATACTTCAGGCGGGAAAAATGTAGGAGTTCCAACAGGACCTACGGAAACTCAATTGGAGTTAGAGAAGCTTGCAGGCTCTCTTACTACAGGACAGAAATTATACTGTGGATTTGAACGTAGGCTTTCCTGGCTTACTATCTCAGCCATAGATTATATTCCTATGACTATGGTGTTCTTGCTTATTGTAGCTGGAACTGTTTCAACAACCAGAAGATATCATATTGCTCTTCGAAACCCTGAAAACTCAAAAGAGGAAAAGATTACTGAATGGAGCCAGATCATCGCGAATACGATCATCATGGTTTCTGCAGCATTCATGTATCCTCTTCAAAAAGGAGTAGAAGCTCAGATCCAAGTTCTTTGGGTTTTGGGACTTATACTTTTGGCAGGATTAAATTTTTATAATTTATTAAATCCTGTATTCAAAAATGGGGAAGGGAAACAAAATACCAAACTTTCCAATGCATTATTATGCGTTCCTTTATATGCTTGGATGGCGCTTATTTGCGGATTGTACTTCTTTATTTTAGAAAAACATCCGGCAGGGCTTGCGATCTATCTTCAAAAATTGACCGCACATGCTCAACTTTATATTCAGATCGGTCTTTATGTTTGGACTGGAATTCTTTTAAGAGATACTTCTCTCGGAAAAAGATTTTTCGATCTTCTGAACCCATGGAAACTTCCTTCTGAATTATTGGCGGTGATCATCGTTGTTGTTGCTGCTCTTCCTACTGCTTATAGCGGTGCTTCCGGGATCGTGGTTTTAGCATTAGGAGCTACTATCTTCAAGGAATTGAGAAGGGCAGGTGCAAGCCAAGAGAGAGCGCTTGCTGCGACTGCTATGTCAGGAAGTTTAGGAGTGGTTCTTCCTCCATGTTTACTCGTTGTGATTGTTGCTTCTTTGAACTTAGAAGTGACTACTGACGAATTATTCCATTGGGGTTGGAGAGTGTTTGCACTTTCTTCTACTTTATTCTTGATAGTCAGTTGGTTTAGCAGAACTGAATCTTGGAAGATCAGACCAGAACAAGATGCATTCAAAAAGTCTTTACTGGCATTCAAATCTTTCTCAGTTTATTTAGTGATCTCTATTGCAATCGTTCTTACGATCGTTCTTGCACTTGGAACCCATTTTGATGAAAGAACAGCACCTTATATCTTGCCGATCGCGATGCTGGCACTTCTATTCATAGATTATAAAATTTCCAAAAAAGAAAAACTGGAAAAGGGAGAAACTCATAACGAAGAAGTGGAACTTTCCAGAACTTCTTATGATGCAGGCTCACATTTAGGGGCACTTCTTCTTTTAATGGGATTGTCTGCTTGTATGGGAGGGGTTTTTGAAAGATCAGAAGTGATCAATCTATTCCCGACTCAATTGGGATCTCCAATGTCTGCGATGTTGATCTTAACATTTGCACTCGTGATCATTGGAATGCTGATGGATCCTTACGGGGCTGTGATCTTAGTTTCAGTAACTTTGTATCCGATTGCTAAGGCAAACGGGATCCATCCTTTGAATTTCTGGATGACCGCGCTTGTTTCATTCGAGTTAGGTTATTTGACTCCTCCAGTCGCGCTCAATCACTTGTTAACCAAACACGTAGTGAGAGATCTGTTAATCGAGGATAAAAGTTTAGAAGGAAAAGGTTTCTTCGCAAGACATGAACATATCGTAATTCCGATTATTGTTCTGACTCTGACCTTGCTTGTGACCGCTTTCGGGCCAATCCTGTATTCTAAATACGCAGGGTAAAGACCGAGAACAATTTCGCACAGAGATCACTGAGGGCTTATGTATCCGATGTAGGATGTCCTACATCGGATAATTCTAAAGGAATTCATTTGGAATAAGAACTGCAATGGAAGTTCACTTTCTCCTTGTCCTCTGTGAACTTCGTACGAAATTTCCTACTATTGATCACTTCTTCTTTTTTTTCTTACCTTTAGTCTTAGGGAATTCCAGTTTTGCTCCCGAGAAATTTCCCTTAGCAAATTGTTTTTTCTTGGTTTCTATCCAAGGTAAAACCCAAACCAATTCTTCTGCCAGAGCAAATAAGTTTTCGTTAATATCTACGAGTTCCTCAATTACTAAGAAGTAGGCAACGCTGGATTTTAATTTGCTATCTCCTTTTCGGATCCGTTTCATTTGATTTTTGTAAATACGGACTTTGATATCGGAGAGTTCTTTTACTTTTTTGCTAGATCTTGCCTTTTCGACTAAACCTGGGACCTTATCAGATTGTGCCAGAAGTTCAAAAAGATCTTCTGCAAGTTTGCGTAATTCTTTTAGATCTTCTCTTTCGTCTTTTGTGAGTCCTGTTTGGAAACGATCTATCTTTTCGGAAGTGTTCCTGTGAATATTTGCAAGATTCTCTGCGATACGATCTATATAACCGAGTGCATTTGTGAATGGATGAATGGATTGGAAATCTGACTCATCAAAATGTCTATCTACGAGACTTAAAAAACCGGAGATAGAAGATTCATAGTTTTTCTTCAGGTTCTTTAATATTTTAGAAGCCTGTTTAAAGTCCTTCTTCTTTCCTCCAATATAACCGGAAGAAAGTGTATTCATCGCCTTCTTCTCTAATAACAAATTTCCTAATAAAGAAGATAACGATTTGGAAAGTGCCTTTTCTGGGTGTTTGGTGAGAAGGAGAAGTTTTTCCAGATTCTCATCATATTCTGCCTTTCTTTTCTTATGGATTCGATTGAATGCAAGAACCAAGAAAAATGTGAATATTAAAACTACTACTACTGCTGCGAATCCGAAGTAATAGAATAGAGCTGCGATAAATCCACCTGTGAAAGAAGCGAATATCGCAGTCATAAACCATCCGCCTACAACTGTTAAAACTCCGCTTACACGATTGACTGCGTTTTCTTTCTGCCAGGCTCCATCTGCGAGCGAGGTTCCCATCGCTACCATGAAGGTTACGAATGTAGTAGAAAGAGGAAGTTTTTCGATGGTTCCAACAAGGATGAGTGCGGATGCAATGAGTATGTTTACGGAGGCTCTTAATAGATCGAATGCATCACTTTCATGCAAACGAACTAATTCCAAGGTCCCAGTTTGTTTAAATCTGGAAGCGATCCAATTTCGGAGGAAAGAAGGCAGAAATCTTTTAATAGGGTAATAGATCCCAACTGCGATTTGGACGAATACTCTTGCGACCAAACTGGATTGATATGCTTCTACAGTTTCTCCTTGAGAGCCTAAACTTACTTCAGTTCTGGTTACAGTTTCTGCTTTCTTGGATTTGAATAACGCGATGATCATGATGAGGGCGGCACCAATCAGAAGTCTATTGTCTGTAAGAACTTCTTTTCCTAAGCCAGACGCCATCGTATTTGCATCCCAGTTGGCCGCTTTGATCAATTCATGTGTTTGTAAACTTGCGATAGGAACTCCTATAAAGTTCACTAAATCATTACTTGCGAATGCCATTGCAAGTGCTGCAGTTCCGAATAATACGACGATCTTCAGAACATTTATTTTAGATAAGATCAGTATCTGGAATAGAATAGAAAATCCTATAAAACTTAAGGCAAGAATTGTCTTAAAATTGGTTTGGATCCAAGCTAATACGTCTTTGCTTAAGAAAGTGGACCCTTTCATTGCAGTAAGAAGGATGAAGAAGATCACAACCGTAACTGCGAGTCCTGAAAAAATTCCACCGAACCATTTCATTGTTTTTTCTAAACGGAAACTGAAGATCAATCGGAAGAAGAACATCAATATCAGTCCTGCAAAGAATGCGAGTATCACTGATAATGCGATCCCGAATATGATCTTTAAGGCGGATTCTGAGTTAATGATCTTAAATGCATCGTTTAATGTGTCAGCTTTTAGAATTGCAAGGACCAAAGAGGCGCCCAATAATTCGAAAACCAAAGACACAGTGGTGGAAGTGGGAAGTCCTAATGTATTGTATAAGTCCAAGAGGATGATATCGGAGACCATCACCGCCAAAAATAAGAACATTAACTCTGCTAGGCTGAAAAATTCAGGATGAAAAATCCCTTTTCTTGCAACTTCCATCATTCCGCTGGAGCTTAATGCCCCGAGCATGATACCGAATGCAGAAACGATGAGGATGATTTTTCTGGAAGCTGCTCTAGATCCGACTGCTGAATTTGTAAAGTTCACTGCGTCATTGGAAACCCCGACGAGTAAGTCCATTACCCCGAGAACAGCCATGACTGCTACTATGATTAGGAAGATATCCATATTCTTATTTCCTGGAATTATTGGAGAAAGAACACCCAGGCAGGGTGATTTGGGTAGTATTTAAGGCAAAGTAGGAGCCTCAACCTAAATTTCCGCGGGTTTCTTTTTCAAAATACAGATTATGAAATGGGCTTTCGATTTCTCCCCGACCTGAAAGAATGGGTGATCTAACCGGTTTTTTTAGAAAGCAAAAGACCGGCTAATCAATCGTCGCGATATAAAAAGGAGGCGGTATGAAGATTTCAGTGGGCAATCTTCCCCAGGAATGGAAGGAAGAAGATTTGGAAAAATTATTCTCCAAATACGGAAAGGCTGAACATATTTCCATCAAAAAGGATAAACTCACAGGACGTTCTTTGGGTTACGGTTCTTTGGAATTGGAAGATGAGGCTGCAAAAAAAGCCCTGGAAGCTTTAAACAAGTACGAGGTTTCCGGAAAAGTTCTAACGGTGGTAGACGCCGACGAATGGAAAAAAGAATTCGATAAAAAACAATCCGTAAAAGGCGGGCCTAGTCACAATAAAGTACAGGGTAGCCAGACCACGGGAGGTTTTGGAAGTTCCGTCAGACGCACTGGAGGTAGAGGAAAATGAATTTAAAAAGAATCCATATATTAACCGCAATTTTAATCTCAGCATTCGTTTTGAGCCTGGGTGTATTCGCTCAAGGCAACGGTCTTGTGATTAAAGACATCAAAAAGGGAACTGGAAAAGAGGCCTTCAATGGGTCTAACGTAACCGTTCATTATACCGGTTGGCTTACCAACGGAAAAAAATTCGATAGCTCCAAAGACAGAGGAACTCCGTTCCGTTTTGATTTGGGTGCTGGACAAGTGATCCGTGGTTGGGACAAAGGAGTCCAAGGTATGAAAGAAGGTGGGATCCGTAAATTGACAATCCCGCCTGAATTAGGCTACGGAAGTGCTGGAGCTGGCGGAAGTATTCCTCCTAATTCTACCCTTATTTTTGAAGTGGAATTGATCAAAGTTTACTGACATTTCTGTGTTAATTCTGTTGCTTCTATCCTGATGGACTGGAAGCAACAGTAGCAAAATATCACGATTTCACTGCAATTCGCGACAAACCTGCACCCTGGCTCACCTTAGTTCTTCTTTTTTTTAAAAAACTGTAATATTTAAACAAGGCCGCTCTTCCCATTTACTATAAGAGCCTGTTGGCTCTTGAAGCCCGAAAAATTATGCTAATCGATAGCATACATTTTGAAACGGACTATAGAGAGAAAAGGGGAGGAAGAAGGTTTTGAATAATGAAAATAACTTATTAACTACAACAACATCCTCTTCTCAATATCGTACTCTATTCGAGCATCAACCTCTAGCTGCTTTTTTGGTAGAAGCAGATGGAACAATTGCACTGGTAAACCAGAAGTTCGAGGACATCTCCGGACGTAAAAAGTCAGAGATCCAAGGTAGAATGAAATGGTCTCAATTTGCACATCCAGATGATACAGAAAGTCTGAGTGATGCATTCATGGATCGATTCAGAAATGAAGTCCCAAAAGTGTTTTCTGCAAGAACAAGACTACTTTCTGCAAACGGATACAAAAAAGTATATGTAAGAGCAAACCGTATTCCAACGGAAGAAGGTAGAGTGCTCGTCCAATTGCAAGAATTAGATGAAGAAGGTCTGCTAAAAGATTATTCTTTAGAAGATTCAGATTATCGCTGGCGTTCCTTTTTAATGGAAGGAATGGATTTTGTGGTCATTATGGACCTGAATGGGAATGTATTATTCATTAATAAAACATTCACTGGAGTTCCTGCAGATGAGATCCAAGGTAAAAACTTTTTCGAAGTATTAAAAACCTCTGATGCATTAAAATTACAAGCAGTCATTTCGAGAGTATCGAACACTGGAAAGCCGGAAGCATTCGAAGAATGGAGTAGCTTCACAGGTAAAAGAAGTCATTATTATATCAGAATTTCTCCTGTGACTAAACAAGGAGAGATAAGCGCAATCTTACTTGCGATCTCTGATACAACCCAACAGAAAGAATCTGATTCGGATCGTTTGAGAAGAATGGAGTCCCAAAGGCATCGCCAAAAATTGGAGGCGCTTGGGACATTGGCCGCGGGCGTTGCTCATGAGATCAATAATCCGCTTACTGGTATTTTAAATTACGCAGAACTTGTTCGCACCCAAGTAGAAGAGAACGAATCTCTTTCTAAAAATATGGAAGTTATTATACGCGAAAGTGAAAGAATTTCGGGTATCGTAAGAAGTCTATTAGGTTTTGCTCATAAAGAAGAAGGTATCAAGGCCCACGTTTCTACCGGAGAAATTTTATATTCTTCTATCCAACTTCTTTTACCATTTCTTGTACGAGACGGGATACAGATAGATGGAATGGACAGATTGGTGGATGCAGATTCTGAGATCCCACTTGTGATCGGTGAACCACAAAAACTAAAACAGGTTTTTCTAAATTTGATCACTAATGCAAGGGATTCGCTCAACGAAAAATATCCTTTCGAGACTGACCGTAAGAGGATTATGGTTTCTCAGTCGATCTTCCAGAGAGGGGATACTCGTTTCGTTCGGATCACTGTCAAAGACTGGGGACTTGGAATAGGTGATGAGAATTTGAATCGGATTTTTGATCCTTTCTTCACCACAAAACCAACCACGGTCGGAACCGGGCTTGGGCTTTCAGTTAGCTATGAGATCGTCCGGGAAATGGGCGGCGACATAGAGGTAGAAAGCTCCGAAGAAGAATACGCCACATTTCATGTCATGATCCCAGCTTCGGAAAAGATTTCTTGACCTTGCTTTAGGCACGGAGATACTTTTGATCTCCTATGTCAGAAGCAGAGGAAAAAACTTCCGGAACCAGAGCACCATTCCAATCAGCTTCTAGAAAAGACGTAATTCGGATCTTAGAAAGAATTACCGATGCATTCTTGTCTTTAGACAAGGAACTTAGGATCTTATACGCAAACTTTGAGGCCGAAAAACTTCTGGATATTATCCGGGAAAATTTAGTTGGCAAAAGATTGCCAGAGATACTTCCCCAATTCAATTTTACTTCTTTATTCCCCGCGATGATAGAGTCCATGCATTCTGGACTTCCAAAAGATCTGGAGATTTTAGATCCAAAAGAGAATATTTGGTACGAGGTTCGTATCTTTCCTTCTATCGAAGATATAGCAGTTTATTTGCGCGATGTCACTGCCAGAAAAGAAGGAGAAGTAAAACTCAAAGAATCAGAAGAAAGACTTTCTGAACTTGTGAGAACTTCTTTGGATTCTATACTTTCTGTGAATGAATCCATGGAAATCGTAATGATGAATCCAGCGGCTGAAAAAATGTTAGGATATTCCTCTTGGGAAGTGAATGGAAAATCATTAGATTTATTATTCCCCTCAAGGCGTAAGAAATATATTTCTAAAGTATTATACAAAATAGGAGAAAATCCTGATAGAGGGATCTTCGGTCCTTTTAGAGCCAGACGAAAGAATGGAACTGAACCTATTTTAGAGGCCTCCGTTTCCAAGGTAAATACTTCTTCTGGAAAAGGATATACTCTAATTCTACGAGATATCACAGACAGAATTTCTATACAAAAGAAATTAAGAGGAACTGTAGAAGAACTTAAAAACGTAAATAGAGAGAGATTGGACCTCCTACAAAATCTGGAAGCAGAAGTAGAGTCTCGTTCCCAGGAACTTTCCAGATTCTATCGTTTAATGAAGGAAGAATTGAATCTCGCCAAAAGAGTGCAGAACAGTTTACTTCCTCCGATCGATTTTTCCATTCCAGGAGTTCAAACTTTCGTAAATTACGTTCCAGTAATGGAAGTAGGAGGGGACTGGTTCGATATATTCGAATTTCGTCCTGGAGTTCTTAGGGTGATCTTGGCGGATGCTACTGGCCATGGGGTCCAGGCGGCACTTGTTACTATGACGATCAAGGGAGTTTACGAACCTCTAAAATATTTGGCAGATTCTCCTTTGGAACTGATCAAAGGAATTAATACGGACTATTGTAGAAATTTCAAAAACCTACAAATGTATTTCTCCTGTTTTATTTTAGATATAGATACGATCGAAAGAAAGATACGATTTGCATCAGGGGGACATCCCGCACTTTTATGGAAATCCAGATCAGGGATAAAACCTTTGGAAAGAACGGGATCTCTTTTAGGTTTGAATTCTAAAATGGAATATCTGGAAGAAGAGTATGATTATTCTGAAGGAGATTCCATACTGATGTTAACGGATGGGATCTTTGAAGAATTCGATTCTGAGCAAAATCCATTCGGAGAAGAGAGGATCGAAAAAATTTATAAAGAGTCGGATTTAAGCGGACTGGAACTACATTCTCAGATCATAAAGGAAATGAAAGCTCACCTGGGAGAAAAAGAACCCCAGGACGATATTACACTGATTTCTCTGAACCTTACCTAATCTAAGTTGACCTAATGGCTAATTTAGAAGGACATTCTTTACGTGTCCGAATTTCTCATACTATTTCCATTACTTCTGGTTTTATTAGGATTCGGAATTGCAGAATATATTCTTCATATTTACAGAAGAAATAAGATCCCAGTCCGCATCCATGTGAACGGCACTCGAGGAAAAAGTTCCGTTACAAGACTGATCGCATCCGGTTTGAAAGAAGGCGGATTTCAAGTCCTTGCTAAAACCACAGGAACTATTCCGAGACTCATATTGCCTGACGGTTCTGAAAAAAATATAATCAGATACGGCGCTCCCAATATTTTAGAGCAGAAGTTTGCGATCCAAGAGGCAGCTAAACAAAGCGCGAATGTAATCGTTTTAGAATGTATGGCTCTTGTTCCATTCAATCAAAAAGTTTCGGAAGAAAAATTGATCAAGGCTACACATACGATCATCACAAATGTAAGAGAAGATCATTTGGAAATTATGGGTCCAGAGAAGAAGGACGTGGCCTTAGCTCTAAGCGGCTCCATTCCGGAATCCAATATACTATTCACTTCCGAAAAAGAGTTTTTTCCATTCTTCCAAGAGATATGCAAAAGGAAAAATACAGAAATAGTTTCGACTCGTCTTGAAAAATATTCAGATCTGGACTATATGCAGGGTTTTGCATATCATGAACATCCTGAAAATGTGATATTAGCACTGGAAGTATGTGAATCTCTGGGAGTGAATCCTACGATTGCAATTCGAGGAATGTGGTCTCATTCTCCAGATCTGGGGGCAACATTTTTTGCAGAATATGATCTTGGTATAAAAAAGATCGGATTTGCAAATGGATTTGCTGCAAACGATCCAAGATCTGCTGCAAGTATATGGAAGAATGCAGGTCTACAATTTCCTGATTATAATTATAAAGTCGCTCTTGTGAATTGTAGAAAAGATAGACCTGAAAGATCGGAACAAATGGCTAAAGAAATCCTTTCCTGGAAGAGAAATCCTGCAGACTTGATTTTAATTATAGGAGAAGAAACGGAAGTATTCAAAAAGACCTGTTCTAAACTAAATTTGGCAAATCCTAGATTAGAAGATCTCAAATCTCTGAATGTGAAAGAAATTTTGGGATTTTTAGAAAGATCCATTCCTGCTGATTCGATGATCGTTGGGCTTGGAAATATAGGCGGATTAGGCTTAGAACTTCTGAAACATTTAAAACAAAAGGAAATTCTAAAAAGTTAATATGGATCTATTGAGTATTTCCATAGGTTTAGGACTTGGGATCAGCTTATTCTTTTCTGAATTTTTCGGGATTGCAGGTGGGCTTGTTGTTCCAGGCTATTTTGCATTACAGCTCCAGAATCCAATCAGTATTCTTCTGACTTTATCTGTAAGCCTATGTGTTTTCGGCTTAGGAAGACTTATTTCTAAATTTGTAATATTATACGGAAAAAGAAGAACTGCAATTTTACTTTTACTCGGATTTGTGCTGGATGCAATCGGTAACGAGTGGATATTTCCTGGCATTTTTAAGGATATCATACATTTTGAATCAGAAGTAAAGGCTGTGGGCCATATTATTCCAGGACTCATTGCAGTTTGGATGGATAGACAAGGTTGGTTAGAAACCTTGTCATCTTTACTTACTGCTTCTGTGATAGTTCGTTTGATCCTGATCTTATTTCTCGGAAAGGAGTTACTGCCTTGAGGGGAATGTATTGGAAATCTTCCAACAAATCTGTACTCTATTATCTCATTTTGGCGGTATTTTCCATTTTTGGAATGTATTCAGTGGAATATTTTCGTTCTGAAAATATGCAAGAGTATTATTCAGAAAAAATAGAAGCAGCAAAACTCACTGCGAGAGCCTTCGGAGAAATTAAAAATTATAAAGAATCTAAAGGAAAAAAAATAGATCTAAATTTTGATCCAACGAATTCAGGACTCATTGGTGAATTTTTTACACCTGTTACAAGCAATTTAGGTTTTCTTAGAGCAAAACAAAGTTCTATCAATCCAAATTTTGGAGCCTTAGTTCTAGAATATTTGATCCAAGCGGGAGTTCGGAAAGGAGATACAGTTGCAGTTTCTCTTTCTGGATCTTTTCCTGCTTTGAATATTGCTGTTTATTCGGCGGCTAAAATTTTGGATTTGAATCTTGTGATCATCTCCAGTTTGACTTCCTCCCAATGGGGTGCGAATGATCCAGAATTTTTATGGCCGGATATGGAGAAGGAACTCTATATCCGAAAAATTTTTCCTTATAAGTCCTTGGCATATAGTTGGGGAGGAATAGAAGACCAAGCATTTGGTATATCTAAAGAAGGGTCGAAGAGCCTACAATTTTCCGCCTCCAAAAATTCACTTCCAATATTACATTCTAAAAATTACTCAGAAAGCCTGGAAGAGCGATTAGGTTTGTATTCCGCCATACTTCCTCTCTCCGAATACAAAGCTTATATTAATGTGGGTGGTGGAACTGTTTCTGTAGGAACTAAGAAGAATGCAGGCGAATTTTCGCCAGGTTTAAATCTAAAACATCCGGTTGCACATGATGGAAGAGATTCAGTCATGAGACGTTTTGCAAATTTAAGAATTCCAATCATTCATTTGGTTAGAATAGAAGAACTTGCTACCCAAAACGGATTTACGATCCAACCTAAAAAACTTCCCGAAATTGGAGAAGGTAGGATATTCGTACGATCAGAATATGATCTTCGTTTAGCTGCCGCAGTATTAGTTGGTATTTTAGTTTTGTTATATGTATTTTTTAAAAGAGATTCTTTTATAGAAGAAGATAGAGACGAATCTCTTTAAGATCTCAAAAATTTGAATATTTCCTGGTCTCTCTCTTTATCTTCTAATAATACACATTCATAATGATTTTTATCTGTTAGTTCATAAACTTTCAGATTTTGGATTTTCTCTTTCATCTTCTCGATTGCAGTAGAAGGTAAAAGTTCGTCTCCAGGTTTGAAATTCGGTTTTAAAGCACGGATTACGAGCACAGGACAACGTAATGTTGAATAGGGCATTACTTTGTTTTCTTGGATGGTTTTGATAAACTTTTTAGGATCTTTGAAAAGCCTCGCAACGATCCCAGAAGGTCTCATTGCTCCACCCATATTTTTTAATTCTGAATCTATCACAAATGGCGGAATGGAACAAATTGCTGGTCCGTAAAAAGTATCGCCAGGCATTAAAGATGCTGAAAGTGTTCCTATCGGTTCCAGTTCGTATAATAAGAAATTTTGAATATTCGTATTCCAGGCTGAAAGTAGGGGGGACTTTTTAGCTTCTTGCAAATAGATTTCTTTGCTAGGGATCCTTCTGCCCAAACGAGCTAAAGAACCTTGGATCATGAGTAAATTAGAAATTTTACGTTTGATGGAAAGTTCTCCGCCTCCATCTATTAGGACGGCTTTTTCTAGGAAACTTGAGAACTTCTCCGCAAATCTAAGAGTGATCCATGCTCCTAACGAATGAGAAAGGATAGATATTTTAGAATATCCTAATATACTGGAGAGTTCTTTTAGGTCTTGTGCGTGAACTCTGGCGGAATATTCTTCTTTAGGTTTGTCCGAATTCCCTCTTCCGCGCAGGTCGTATACAATTACAGTGATCCCTTTTTTAGAGAGTCCTTGGGCGAGCGGTTCGAAGTTTTTTAGATTTCCTGTTAATCCATGAACACAGAAAAGAGGAACCTTTGATTTGCCTGGAAAAATCCGATAAGCGATTCGGATTCCGGAGGGTAGAGTTGCTATTTTGGAATCCGAACCGAATTGTAACATTCTGTAATATTTAGGAAACTTCTGCTCCTAACCGGATCAGAATATTCTCCAAATTTTTTTCCATTTCTGATCTGAGAGCTAAATGTAGTAAAGCAATCTTTTCCCTTTTTTTGACTGCGGAGAATCCTTCTCCTTCTCTTTGTAATTTGAACCAGATCCTGGATTCACCGAGTCCTGAAAATTTAATACAAAAATCGTCTTCTTTCAGATCGAATTTTGTGATTTCACCCAATCTTCCTCCGGCAATTGCTTTGGTTAATTTCCGAAGGAAAGAGTCTGGATCAGAATCTGTAACTTTGATCAGATCCATATTACACCGCGATCATGTAGATCCCTTGTACAAGACCTACGATTGCTCCTAAAACGGAACCGATCAGAATAAGAACATACTCATCTTCTTGGAAGGCTGATCTTAAGATCGGTTCGAATTCTTCAGGTGGGAGATCCTTCATACGTTTGAACATATTATTTTCTATGCTCATTGCTCTTCCCATATAAGTTTCGAGTTTGGTAGAACTTCCTGCCAAGGAATCGCTTACCTTGCGGATTACTTCTTTTTTGGTATTTTCGAAATCAGAATCTTCTCCTCGATTCTCCGCGTCTAGTTGTCCAGATAAATTGAGTCTAGTAGCAGCTGATTCGGTTTCAGCTTGGATAGTTTCTACAAGAGTTCTTGCGGCTCTTTTGTATAAAATTTCTTCTAAAACGTTTCTTGCTGTGAGAACTTGGGTTGCGAATACATTTGAATATTTTTTAGAAACTTCTTCTTGTCTCGCGATGAATAAACCTCTGTATTTGATCGGTCCTACTCTTTTTTCATAAAGAGGGCGGAAGATCATTGTGAGTGCGACCCAATTTGTAATATATCCTACGATGATCCCTTGGATTGGAAGAGTCCACCAGATAGGAAGATAATTCCAAAGGAAAGCCTGAGCAATACCAAGTGCGCCACCGAGTGCCCAGCCACAATGTTCAATAAATTTGAATTCTTTAGAACCGACTTCTTCAAATATGTTTACGATCCTTTCTACATTCGGACCTGTGAGTTTTCGAAGCACCAGAGATCTGAAATTGAAAACAGAGGATACATTCTCTTTCACCTGGGTCATGATGTTCTTCACAGTGTGAGCACATTTTTCTTGGACAGCTCTTACTATCTCTTCTCCATGACCGTTCTCTAAATGTTTTCGCAGGATCGGATTGATATGATGAACGATCTCATGAGTGGCAGAAGGAATTAGATCATTTAGAACAGGTTGGAATTCAGTCTCTAATTGGTCCGGGTCCACTTTTGAGAAAAAGTCTTCGACTTTGATAAGCCTCTCGGTCATAATATTCACCGATTTTAGGGCCAATTTCTGGGCCTTCTTCGGAACGATCCCTTGCCATCCTAAATAAGGAGGAATTCCTACAAATTCCAAAGGGTAGAAGGTCATTTTTAGGGCCACCACGTTGGTAAACCAACCCACGAATCCGTAGGTGAAGGGCATCATGATGATCCCGATCAATTCTTTGTTTTGGCTGAAGAAGGACAGATCCATATTTTCAATTCCTGTAGCGTGCGCTATACTATTCGGTTCTATTGCAAAGTCCTTTTCGACCCAGTGCACTGCAAGTTATTTTTCCATTCGTTTTTCGGATCTTTCCGGGCGGTTTTGAAAAATGATTTTTCAGAGTCGAATAAATCTCAGAAATAGTCCTCTCTCATTTTTAAGTTATGAAATCCTCCTTCTTTCCATACTGGTGTATTCTAATGGATCCTTCCGGATTGATCATTGAGACCAATCTTCCTTTGGATTCCTGGAGACAAAATCCTCTCTCCTATTTTTTACATGGAACAGAGACGATCCAAGGGGAGAATGGAAGTGCCGTTCTATCTTGGCAGCCTGGAAAAAGCCCTCTCTCATTCCCAGGAAGTACAGGACTACTAGCAAGTTGGTCTCTTACTCATGGGATGTTTTGGATCAAGATGGAACCAATGGAAGAAGGTTCCGCTTCTCTTCTTGAAAATTCTTTTTGGAAAGAATTTCTATCCAGCGACAGACCATTCCGACAAATTTTTGAGACCAACCAAGCAATCAAATGGATCTTAGATCCTGACTCCGGAGATATTTTATACGCAAATCAGTCTGCAAGCCAATTCTACGGTTATAGCCAAGAAGAGCTTTTGCAGATGAAGATCACTGATATAAACATTTTTACGAAAGAACAAATTTTCGAAGAGATGAGGCAAGCTGCAATAGAAGCCAGACAATATTTCAGATTCAGACATAAATTAAAAAGTGGAGAGATCCGCGAGATGGAAGTTTATAGCGGACCTTTACAGTTCGGAGGTAAAAGGGTACTATTCTCCATTTTATACGATGTCACGGAAAGAGTGATGGCGATATCTTCTTTAGAAGAAAGTGAAAGAAGATATCGATCCTTAGTAGAAAGTGCATCTGATTCAATTATCATTACAAATTTTGAAACTAAAATTTTGGAAGTGAATAGAAGAATGTCCGAACTTTTAGAATATACCAAAGAAGAACTTCAAAAATTCTCCTTAAAAGATATTCTGGACGAAGAAAGTTATGCGGATGCAATTCATAGAATTCCTTCATTAGAAATTGGTAAACCTGTAATCTTAAACAGAAAATTCAAGGCCAAATCAGGTAAAATTATAGAAGCAGAGGTAAACGCAGTCCGTATAGATGAATCACGTTATATGGGGATCGTGAGGGATGTCACCGAAAGGAATTTTATGACTAGAACCTTGGAAAAGTCTTTAAAGGAAAAAGAGGCTATGCTCCAAGAAATTCACCATAGAGTCAAAAATAACCTGCAAGTGATCTCAAGCCTTCTTGGCCTACAATATGAGAATACGGAAGATCCAAACCTAAAACGTATCCTGCAAGAATGTGAGAATCGGGTTAAGTCTATGGGATTTGTTCATGCTGAATTATATAGGTCTGAAAATTTTGCAGCGGTAGACTTAGAGAATTATTTTACAACAGTTTCTTCTAACCTGATCAGAGCTTATGGAGGACTTCCTCGTATCCAACTCCAATTGGATCTGAGTTCTCTGGAAGTTAGCATAGAAAGAGCGATCCCTCTCGGTCTGATCTTAAATGAACTTCTCACCAACTCCTTAAAATACGCTTTTCCGGAAGATCGTTCCGGAAAAATACAAGTTAAGATCTTTAGAGAAGAACAGAATATCGTCTTCGCATACTCAGACGACGGGGTAGGTTTTAGAAAAGAAAATCAGAATGGCTCTGGAACTATAGGTATCCAGCTGATTGAGATCTTATCCAGGCAGTTAAAGGCAAACTCTGAATTTACTTCGGAAAATGGAGTTGTTTTTCGTCTTAGAATTCCGGACCGAAACCCAGGAAAGTAGCTTGATGGTTTTTTTCTAGGCTCAATACTCGGTCTTTGGTAAGGAACACATGCAACACACTACAGAAGAAATCCTACACCAGATTTATTTATTTTCCAGCTTCTCTATGGATGAATTAGCCAAAATAGCGGAGAAGACAAAATACAAGGTCCTTGAACAAGGGGACGCGGTTTACCAAGAAGGGAACGATGCAAAAGCCTTCTATGTGGTAATGTACGGAACTCTGAAAATTTTAACCTCTACCGAAAAAGGGGACGATGTAAGCGTAACCACGATTGCAACAGGCGATCATTTCGGAGAATTCCCATTTTTGGATCAAGGGAAAAGAGCTGGAACAGTAGAAGCAATGGAACGTTGCGAACTTTTGGAAATTCCGTTCGAACATCTGCAACATATTCTGGATTCGGATAAGGAACTCGCTCTTAAGTTTTATAAAGGGATCACCACTTATTTGGTGAAAAGAATGAGACTTTTGACTCATGACTTAGCTTACGCTAGAGAATTAAAAAAACGTTATTCGTGATCTGACTATGAACCGCAAATTTTTCCCAATCTACCTTTTTCTAATTCTATTCGGGCTTACCTATTGCACTGAGACACTCGTCAAAACTGGCATCGGTTATGAAAGGTGGAAAGCCGGCCTTGAAAAAAAACAAACCAAGCTAGAACCTTGGAACTGGGTATATTTAGAAGGCGGAGAAGGTAGCGAAAAAATCCTGATGGTCCATGGATTCGGCGGAGACAAAGACAATTGGACTAGATTCTCCAAATGGCTTACTCCTACATATACTGTAGTAGCAGTGGATCTTCCTGGTTTTGGGGAGAATGATAGAATTGCAGATCAGGATTATAATATTGCCCAGCAAGTAAAACGATTAGATGAGTTCGTTACTAAACTTGGTTGGGAAAAATTCCATATCGTAGGAAACTCTATGGGAGGAGCAATCTCTGGAGTATATGCAGCAACTTATCCTCAAAAAGTTATATCTTTAGGATTATTTGCTCCTTCCGGTGTAAATAGCCCTGAAAAAAGTGAATTGTCCAAAAATCTGGAGAAGGGGAAAAATAATTTAGTTGCGACTAACGCAGAAGAATTTCAAGAATTAATGAAATTCATTTTTGTAACTCCTCCTCCAATTCCTTCTTTTTTAGCGTCTTATTTCGCAGAAAAAGCGATCAAAAATTCTGAATTTAATAAATACATATTCAAACAGATCAGATCTACAGGATTTCCTTTGCAGGAAAATATGAATAAGATCCAAGCAAGAACCTTAATACTTTGGGGAGATACTGATAGAGTGTTGAGTGTCTCCGGAGCTGGAGTATTAGAGAAAGGTATCAAAGGATCGAAAAAGGTGATCTTGAAAGATATGGGTCATGTTCCCATGCTGGAAAGACCAGAAGAAGTCGCGAATACTTACAAAGAATTTTTAGTGAAGTAGGCTCCAAGAAAACCTCGTTTTTCTTAGGAGTTATTCGGAGTTGCGATGGCTCTTGCCAAACTTTTAAAATGGTTTCAAAATCGGAATATTCGAAAAAAAATAGAAAAAGAGATCCGCGCCCTCGCGCCCGAAGTATTTAACGATTATCTTTATAGGGTAGATATATTAGATAATGGAAATCTAATATTAAGTTGGGCAAACGAAGGATTTTTAAAATTCTGCGGTATCGGTATAGACGATTTGAGTAATCCTTGGCCAGCCGCAGATCCAAGATACTTTCATCCTGACGATCAAGATCTGATCAAACAAAGAGTAAGATCCTTACTCGCTGGAAATGCAAGAGCAGACGAGTATAGGGCCTATGGTCCAGACGGGCAGATTAGATGGATAAGAGATCATGCTCATCCTATTTGGGATCCTGTCAAAAAGAGAGTCTCCCAGATCTACGGTTCCTTCCAAGATCTAACTCCATTAAGAAAAAGTGAAATAGTTCTACAGGACCAACTTTCCTACACAAATATCCTATTGGATAGCACGGAAGAATGGGTAATCAGGGTAAACCAAGCGGGGAAGTTACAATATGTAAATTCTTCCGGAAGATCCGAGGTCAGAAGACAATTCGGGATAGAATTACTTCCAGATACTAAGATCTTATCCTTGATTTCTGAAACTCATAAGGAAATTTTCCAAGCACAATTAAACAAGGCCTTCTCAGGAGCAAAGGTCAAATGGCATTTCTCTAAACTATTTCCAGTCCAGCCAAATTCAGAGTTAGAAGTTTCCTTTGCTCCATTATCTAAAGAAGGAGCAATTAACGAAGTAGTAATATTCCTAAAAGACGTAACTCTTAGGACTGTCTGGGAAACGGCACTACTGGCAAGTGAAGAAAAATATAGAAAATTAGTAGAAGTTTCTCCAGATGCGATAGGCCTACATGCCGACGGAAAAGTAATCTATATCAACGAAACTGGTCTGAAGATGCTTGGTTATGAAACCTTAGAAGAGGTGGAAGGACGGCCTATCGTAGAATTTATACATCCTGAGTCCAGACAGGTTGTGGCAGAAAGAGTTCTAAAGGCAATGCTCAAATCGGAACCGTTGGAACCGAAAGAAGAAAAATTCATTCGTAAAGATGGATCAGAGATCTCTGTAGAAGTTTCGGGGATAGCATTCGAACAAAGAGGCCAAAAATTAATGCAGGTGATTGTCAGAGATATCACCGAAAGAAAAAAAGCAGAACACGAATTAAGCGAACTTAGAAAAAAGATCCTACAAACGAACGACAGACTTCAGGCGATCATAGAAGGTGTAAAAGATTCTATCTGCGCAGTAGATATGGATCTAAGAGTTATCTCCTGCAATACAGCATTCGAACTTATGGTCTGGAAAGTTTATGGAAAACGTATTACAGTTGGCCAAAAGATCTGGGATATAGGCATAGAAGATCCGGAAGAAAGAGATAGGATTATTCGAAATTGGAGTAGGGCTCTTACTGGTGAAGTTTTCAAGACGGAGAGAAAAATTTCAGGCCTAGTCAAAGATTCCATCGTGCTTGAAATAAACTATAGTTCTATCAGAGATGAAAGTCATAATATGATAGGTGCGACACAGATCATCCGGGATGTAACAGATAGATACCAATACGAAGAAACCTTAAGAAAATCCTTGGACGAAAAAGAAGTGATGTTGAAGGAGATCCATCATAGGGTTAAAAATAATCTGCAAGTGGTTTCTAGCCTCTTAAGTTTGCAGACTGATTTTACTGACGATCCAAAACTAGTTTCCATTTTAAAAGAATGTGAGAGAAGGATCCAGTCCATGGCTCTCGTTCACAAAGAACTTTATCAGAATGATACAATAGCAGATGCTGACTTTACTGAATATCTAAACAATCTACTTGTGGCGCTTGTACAATCATTCGGCGCAAACAAAAGAGTCGGTTATTCGATAGAATCTCAAGATATACGTTTAAATTTGGATTTTGCGATCCCTCTTGCATTAGTATTTAATGAACTAGTTTCAAATTCCTTAAAATACGCATTCCCTGGAAATCAAAATGGAGAGATATTTATCTCTATCTCTAAAATGGAAGACGGGCTTTCTATCTCTATTGGAGATAATGGAGTAGGACTTCCTAAAACAGTGGATGTTAGAAATTCTGAAGGACTTGGCTTGCAGCTGGTGGGAATGTTATTGGATAAGCTCAAAGCAAAATGGGGACTCGAAACTGTAGAAATCGGTACCAGATATAAAATAGAACTTCCTATTCCTAAATAGATCTTTAAAAGAATTGCTTCTCACCTGGTTTCAAAAAGGCTGGAAGCGATGAATCTAATCTCCATAGATAAAGTCGGTAAATCTATCGGCGAAAAACAACTTTTCCAAAACCTAAGCTTTGGGATAGATGAAGGAGAAAAAACGGGACTACTCGGGATCAACGGATCCGGAAAATCCACCTTGCTTAGGATCTTACTCGGAATAGAAGAACCTGACACTGGCAAAGTAGTTCGAAATAGAGAACTCAAAATTTCATTCTTATCCCAATTTCCAGAATTCGATCCTGACAAAACTGTATTAGAACATATACTTTCCGGTTCTGGAATTCTTTTAGATACTGTAAGAAGATACGAAAAGGCATGTATTGAACTCGAAAAAGGCGGAGAAGAAGCCGAAAAAGAATATCATCTCGCGATGGAAGAAATGGATTCTAAACAGGCTTGGGAACTGGAATCCAAACTCAAAAATATATTAAGAGAACTGAATATACCTGATCTTTCCAGAAAAATGGGAGAGCTTTCGGGAGGAATGGCCAAAAAAGTATCTCTCGCGCAGGCCCTGACTGACGAATCCAATTTTTTGGTATTAGACGAACCTACCAACCACTTGGATATAGATGCAATCCTTTGGTTACAAGACTTCTTAACAAATACTGATAAAGCAGTTTTACTTGTTACACACGATAGATATTTTTTAGAAGAAATCGCAAACCGCATCTTAGAAATAGATAGAGGGAATTTTAGAGTTTATCCCGGAAATTACGATCTATATCTGGAAAAAAAAGTAGAGATGCAAGTAATCGAAGAAAAGGAAGAAGCAAAACGAAAATCCTTTCTTAGAACAGAACTTGAATGGCTAAAACGCCAGCCTAAAGCCAGAGGGACCAAACAAAAAGCCAGAACGGATCGTGCGATCGAAGTAATGGAAAGAAAAAAGGCAGGCAAGGATATCGTCCTGGATATTTCTGTTTCTGGCAGAAGGCTCGGCGGTAAAATATTAGAATTAAAGAATATTAAAAAATCTTATACAAAAGCAGAACTAATTTCTGGATTCTCTTACGTATTTAAGGGAAAAGAAAGGATTGGTGTAGTAGGTCCAAACGGTGCCGGAAAAACCACTCTTTTAAATTTAATCACCGGAAGGGAAAAAACGGACTCTGGAGATGTTGCAGCAGGCTTAAATACAAGTTTTGGATATTTCGATCAGCTTGGAAAGGAACTTCCTGGTCCTAAAAAAGTATTAGATTATGTTAAAGAAGAGATCGCACCTACGATCAAAATGAATGATGGAAGTTCTTGGACTGCTTCTCAGTTCTTAGAAAGGTTTTTATTTCCTCCTCAATTGCAACAAACCAAGATAGAGAGACTTTCCGGTGGAGAAAAGAAAAGACTTTATCTAATTCTACTTCTCATGAAAAATCCAAACTTTTTAGTTTTGGATGAGCCTACAAACGATCTGGACATTCCAACACTTTCTGTACTCGAGGAATTTTTAGATGATTTTCCTGGAGTGGTGCTCGTAGTCTCACACGATCGTTACTTCATGGACCGTGTCACAGATTATCTATTCGTATTCAAAGGAGAAGGGACGATAGACAGATTTCCTGGAAACTATTCAGAATATCTGGAATACAGAGAATACGAAGAAAAAGAAATCAAGACTAACACTCCTAAACCAACTGAAAAACAAACGGACAATAAGAAGAAGGGCCTAAGCTACCAAGACAAAAGAAAACTGGAAATCTTGGAAAAGGAAATACTCTCTTTGGAAACAGAAGAGAAGGAGCTGGTCCAAAACCTACAGTCTTCTGATCCGGAACTTGCCAGAAAATCTGGAGAACGACTAAGTAATCTACAAGAAGAATTGCAGAAGAAGGTCATTGAATGGGAAGAGCTTGCTTCTAAAGAATAGAATTCGCTCTAATCTACCAATTGCCGTTGCTCTGTAACTAATATGTAAATCTTCTATCTCCATTAAACACTGTTAAACGAACTAACCCAAAGTGATTAGTTTTGTATGAAGAATATTCTTAATCTGATGATTTTTGTTCCTTAGTGTCGCTCGATGCTTGACTAAAAAATGAACAAAAACATCTTCCTTCCTATGAAACATCTATATGCAATACTCTTACTTTCCGTTATCTCTTTCTTCAATTGCGCAGGGCCCAAACAAGATGATCTAAGCGGCTTACTGCTATTATTAGGAGCAGGAGGACCTGGGAGTTCTTTCCATTGTGGTCAGACGGTTGCGAATCCGGTTTCAGTTTCCTTTGCTGCTTCTAACGGAAATTATGTGACTGAATCTAATCTACTTACTGCTCTCGGTGGCGATAATTGCAGCACTCCGAATCTTACTGATAATAATAATGGAACAGTAACAGACTCTGAGAATCGTTTTATTTGGACACTTTGTGTACTCGATGATTCATCGAATCAACCGAATACCTTTAGCTCTCCTAATTGCGCGGGCTTTGACGCAAATGATTCTAGTTTTAGCCAGACTAACGCTTCGACTACTTGTTCCAATTTGACATTCGCAAGCCGTTCCGATTGGATTTTACCCGATGCAATCCAATTACATTCTCTTCGAAGCGCAAGTTCTCCTTATGTTCTTGGAGCTTTTGGAAGTGCAAATAATTCTATAGGAGATTCTGGAACCGCTTGGTCTAGCACCGTTATTAATGGTACTATAGAGGCACTAGGGATCACCTCACTTTATGAAGCTACAAATGTGTTTAGAGCGTTTACTCCCAGCACTACCGGGCAAACAACCGTAGTTTGCGTAGCGAAATATTAAAAAAATAAAAAGTATTAAACTTTACTACGGCTGCTTTTTTTAAAAACAGCCGGGGTCATCTAACTCGAAAGCTCCGATTGAATAGCCATCTGAACCGGACGGAGTAGTCCCTCCTGAAGATGTGGTTCTTGTTATGGGGGCCCCGATTACCGCATCCAATTTATAAATCGGATCAAAACTATTCAAATACGCTGAAGTCTCCACTCCGCCGAAGGCGATATTACATGGACCTCCTGTTGCCGTATTCAGTGACAGCCAAGGTTGCAGTGGTGGGTATCCATTAAAGGTAGGAGTTGTTACGAAATTTTGATTCGATCTAGTCGCAGTCAGCACATCATTCATAAAAGCGTTGGCTACTAGGCAAAGTCCGGTAATATTAAAGGTTCCATTTCCACTACAGAATACCGTGAAATTTGTCGCCCCAGACGTAACTGTTTTGCCTGAAGGACAATCTAAACTATTTCCTCTAAATATTGCACTTCCGCTCGGAGTAGTGCTAAAGGAAGTACATACTCCATTACTTCCCGGAGCCTGGATTAGATTATTTGTAATCTGCGCGTTAGTTGCTACGCCGGTCATATATATTCCGTAATTTGAACCACCGGCAGCTCCGTTAGAATAGATCGTATTTCCTGCTATATAGTGTTTAATCAGAGCAGTATTTTCCTCATTACGAATCCCATAAGTGAACGTAGAAGTTACGGAACCATCTGTATATTGGCGGAAATTCATCGTGTTATTTATGACAGCTACTAATCTATCTATAAAATTCACAAGTAACACTGAGTGGGAATCGTTTACAGCTTTATCCCCGCTGATTCTATTTCTAAGCAAATAGACATTAGAATTATAACTATAAACTGCCGAAGAACTCAATGCACCGAAGCCGCCTTTGATCACATTTGTATCAATTTGGTTATTCGATGGAGATGAAAGAAGATAGATTCCACCCCGTGTCCCAGCGGCATTCTCAACTCCTAATCCGCCTTCTCCGCCGGAAATATAATTTGCATATATATACACATAACTATTTGCATCACCATTAAGGATCCGAATACCAAAAGCATTTTGTTTCGTTTCGTCTGCAAAAATACTAAATCCTTGGACCATATGAGCTTTAGTAGAATCTCCGGCCATTCCTGATGCAGTGATCGTGATCGGAGCACACTCATTTGAACTTAAAACTGTTCCAGGACATTGAGCTACATTTCGGTTATCTACAATTCTAGTTGGAGTGCCAGTTAAATCCTGAGTCGTAAATGCAGAATCAAAACTTCCTAAAAGTCGGACCCCGCCTGAAGAATTCAGGGTGATCGGAGAGGTTGTGCCTGAAATGATATAGTCTCCACCTTCTACAAATACTGTACAAACACTGGAGCTAGTACATTGATTTACGCCGGTTTGGATGGTCTTACAAGAATCACTTGGGTCCATACAACTATTGCTATCATTTCCAGAAGTATCGCTTATGAAGTAAACATCACCATCCATCATTTTAACATTCAACGATATGGTTGCCCCATTATTCGCAAGAGCAACCGCATCCTTACATCCGGTGAGTATAAATACAACATCCAGAGGGAAACTCAATGCTCCGAAAGACCAAGGTAAAGAAGTAGGAGCTACAACGGCGGTTTTTCCAGCATAAGTGACTCCTGGGCTTCCGCTTGCAGTTCCCGCAGAATAAGGAGGCCCGCCACCTGTTGCATCTAATGAACAACCAGTCACAGGACCGGAGAATGTGAAAACCATTGCCTTGGTAGATGGAAAAAAAGCACCCGCAACAGGCACACTTGTTTTCATTAAACTCAAACAACTGATCTGAAGATTTACGTCTGCAGCGGCAATCGTTCCATTCGCTGGAGAAGTGACTACCTGACAAGTATGTGTAGAAGGAACGGTAGGAACAGTGCCTATTGTAATATCGTAAGGCAACCCGTCTCCCACATCAAAACTAACAGTTCCGTTGGAGGTCCTCGTTTTTAGGTCGGTGCCATTATTATAAATTTGTAAATCCGTAGTATTAGTGCTGTCTATCCCTGTAACGGTCACATTTGCCTTGTACCAATTCTCTGCGCAGTTTACAACGAAAGTAGTGCTTGCAAAAGTAAGAGTGAGATTCGGGTTACTGATAACGCAAGTCTGAGTAGGAAGGGTAGAAGGTTGAGTAATAATACTTAAAGTATATACAATATTCGGATCATAATATCCGGAAAAAGAATCCGATCCTGCTGCGGAAAATGTAAGTTGTTCTCCAGTGCTTCCTAATTCTACAATCAAAGTGCCTGAGTTAGTTAATCCGTTTACTTGCACGTTTAACGGAAAAGCAGTCCCTGTCAAATAGGACACAAAATTAGATATATTCATAAAATCTAAAATGCCCGATTTTTTAGGACGTGTATAACAACCCATAGTGCTCAAAGTAAAAATGATCAATAGGGCAGAGTATAATTTCGGGAGAAAATTCTTGAGAGTTACCATGCGAATTCCACTCCTAATTCCATTCTTTGTTGAAGAAGATAAGAATTTCCGGAAGCAAATGTCGCTGCTCTATCAGACTCTCTCGCGTTTCTGAGGATAGGAGAGACTGTTACAGGAGTATCTGTTCCTTCTACCTTTACTTGTTTAGGTCCTGGGAAAAATCCTGCGTCGAACACATTGATTAGATAAAAGAATCCTAATACACCTAATGCTACTCCTAACTGGTTATATTCTCCTACAGCATGAGAATATTTAGGGGAGATCTGGGTATAATTATATAATGCAAGGTTGAATAGTGCAGGGTTCCCTGATTGCAAGAATGCCGAGTTGTACAGAATATTACTCTGTCTTGCTGCATCCAATTCATGAGTTGCACTTAGATAGGAACTTCCTCTTGCGACAGCATAACCACCTGCTACAAAGATCAAACTAGGGAAAATCGCAGTTCTGAATGTGGATTTTTTTTGGTAATATTGTCCCCAGCCAGGAAGAACTGCTGATCTTGCTGCAGCTCCAAAATCAAAGATAGAAGGCCCAGAAGATCCTGAGTAAGAGGACTTGGAATCTAAGGCGGCTAATTCATCTTCGGTTTCTGCTACTAAGAAATAATTTTCCCTTTCCGTAGACTTGTTACGCGGATTTTCTAAACGTAAAGAAACTGCACCTTCCGGAGACTTCTTCTTATCAATGGTAACAACCATAGTTTCCGAATTTTTGATATCTATAGACTTAACAGGGATCTCATTCCCTTTAGAATCTTTTAATATTACTTTTGTTGCTTCTGTAAAATGTTTACCCTTGATCTCGAAAGTTTCTGGCATGTCTTTGCTTAAAAACTTACTTTTTTCAGCAGCGATCACTTCAGGTTTTTGGGAAAGTATAACTTCGAATGGGATCCATGCGGAGAAGACTGAAACTCTTCCATATTTATTCAATACACCTATCCTATGCTCGTAAGCTCCAGGAGGTAATTCTATTTGGATCTGTGATCCGTTAGTTTTTTCTTTTGTGATTTTTCCGCGAGAATCTTTGATCTCTACTTGGTAACCGCCTGCATCAGGAATAGGTTTCCATTCTAGTTTGACACCTTCTTCCTTTGCAAAAATTGGAAGAGAGAATAAAAGGAATCCGACTAAAAGAGCCGCAATCGTCGTAGATTTTTGGGATCTTCTACTCAACATAAAATTCCTTAGGAGTCAAAATCTCCGGTGCCTTGAAAGTAGCGGACATGATTACTTCGAAATCCCTGGTCAAAGGAAGTGTGGTGCGAACTTGTCCAGAACTGTCTCTGTATTTTGCGCTCAGTCTCCACTGGTATTTTCCTTCCCTTAATCTATACAACTCTCGATAGTCGTAAGATTCTCCCTTAATTTCCTTTTTAAATACTGTTTTTAGGGTTTTTTGGTCTGCTTCTAAAAGCTCCAAAATGTAAGCCTCAGATTTGCCTTCGATTTCCCAATAAAATGACAAACTTGCTTTCTCATCCAGATCTATCTTATCTCTATCCCTTGGATATACAGGAGAGACAAATGGGGCAGAGTCTGAGGTTTTAAATCCAGAAGAAGGACTGCTCGTCAGAACTTCCCCCTCCGGAGAAAGAAGAGTAACTTTCCAATAATAGTCGCCAGGTCCTTGGAGCGGTACAGAGTTTTGCCCGGAACGTACGGATGATTCGAATATCTTAGAAGCAAAATTTGGATCTTTAGAAACTTCTAATTTATAAGTTCCAGTTGGATCTGGTCTGTCCCATCTGAATTGTAATTTGCCGTCCACCGGATGACCTAACTCGGATCCATCTTTAGGAAAGGAGAGTCGAATTGAACCTAAAGGTTTTAAAGTGAATTTACCAATTGAAGATGAAATTACTTCTTCAGAATTGGAGCTTGCTTTAATTCTCCAGAAATATGTGCCTTCTTTCCATTCCAGATCCGGTTTCATAAAATTGGAGTTAGTCGATTTGGCGAAAAGAATATTTTTGAAATCAGAATCGGCAGCAATATCCAGGGAATAAGATTTAAATTCCTTGTTGGAACTCCAACTGAAGAAGGAACCGGCCTTAAAGATACGAATTCCTATTTCTTCTCCTTGTAAAGGTTTTAGAAGTTTAGGAGGTTCAGCTTGTTCAGATTTACGTAAAACGAAAGAAATTGTGTCTGAGCTTAGTTCGGTGAATCCTTGTTTGTCGGAACTCATTTTTACCCGAGCAAAAAATTGTCCTTCTGCCTTAGGCTCCCATTTTAAGAAACCTGCAGAAGAATCTCCAGTATATACGATTTGTTTAAAGTTCGCGTCTGAAGAAACTTCCAATTTATATTTTGTCTGAGAGTCGAATGTATTCCATTGGAAACGGACAGGTGGCGCTGTTTCTGTATAAGAGAAAGTTTCCTTATTGGTAGGGGAGACAAGTTTTGGTTTATTCCATGAAAGGATTTTAAAATTTTTAGAAGAGCTAAATTCGTCTTTTCCAGACTGAGGATTTTTTCCTGCAAGTCTCCAATAGTAAGATCCGCTAGGAAGTGAAATGGAGGCGTTTGTGCCGCCTGCGTTCAATTTTTTTAAACCTGTTCGGAACCCGGAGTCTTTGGCAACTTCCAGTCTGAACGTTTTAACACTTGGAGAATTTTTCCATTCGAATCTAACAGGAAGAGTTTCTGCTGCTAAAGGAAAATGGGTCTTCTCCGGAGGAGAAACTGTTTCTAGATTTAATGTATGAACTTCTACTTTTCCGTCTTTTAAGTCAGCAGATTGGTTTTTACCTACAGTATTTTCACCGGAGGCGGAGACTACTTTCGCCTCACCTTGTTTTACTTCTAGATTTAGGCCTTTGTTTTCGTCTTTGGATATTTTTAGATCTGAATTTCCAAGAGAGATTTTAGTATCTCCAGAGCTGATCTGTAGGTTACCTGAACCTCCGCCTGTGGCGGAAAGTGAACCTGATACGAAGCTGATCTTATCTGTATCTTCTACAAGGATCATACTTCTTTCATCCATTCTGATCTCTGCAGAATTATCTCCATCAGTAAAAAGTAATACTGCTTCGGAGCCTTCTTCCGTACGAATTGTATCTCTGTATCGGATTGGATCGGACTCGTCCAATTCTTCCCAGATAACTTCTGAATCAAGTTTTCTTAATATTTTGAGCTGTTTTGTTTTGAGTTGGCCAACTATCTTATTTGTCCCTGTTTTGGGGCCTGCATTGGCATATAGATATAATAGTCCCGAAAAAAAGAACAGTAGTAGAACTAAAGCAGTAACGACGACTCTGCCGTCATTCAAGTATTTCATACTTTAATTCCTCTTCCTCATCTCCTGTTTTTGTTTTTTTCTTAGATTCGTATTCTATTCCGAGTTTTCTTCTAAGTTCATTTAGGTCTCTCGGGCGATCCATATCGTCTTTTCTTCCCAGGACTGCGTAAATGGTTTGGGGTTCTTCTTTTCCCTTCACCTTGATAGATTGCATTTTTTCGACCGCAAAAATATCTTTTACATGATCCAGAAGATCTTGTGTAATTAAAATGTCTGTACCAAAAGGTTTGTTCAATGCTTCCACACGAGAGGCGAGGTTCACTGCGTCGCCGATGACAGTATATTCTAATCTTTCTTCGGAACCGATCTGACCCGCGATCACTGGTCCAAAGTTAAGACCACAACCGATACGGATAATCGGTCTTTTATCTCCACCTCTTCCTTCATTGAACTTAATAAGAGCGGCTCTCATTAAAAGTGCACCATTCACTGCATTTTCCGCATCTTGTTCTGAGGTGCGAACCGCTCCCCAGGTTGCCATGATCGCGTCTCCAATAAACTTATCCACAATCCCATGAGTATCGTTCACGCATCGAACCATCTCTGTCATATACTCGTTTAGGAATTCTACTACTTCTTCTGGTTGCAGTTTTTCTGATATAGCTGTAAAGGAACGGATATCTGAGAAGAAGATCGCACACATCTTTCTTTCTCCACCGAGTGTTAGCTCTTTATTAAGAACCATTTCGGCGATCTCTTTGTTTACAAAACGACCAAGTGCGTCTTTTACCTTCTCCCTTTCTTCTAGACCTTTACCCATACTTACGAAATAATCAGTCAAAACGCCAATCTCGTCTTTTGTAGTGGATTTGATCCCGATCCTGAAATTCCCTT
Source organism: Leptospira saintgironsiae (assembly GCF_002811765.1). Classification (NCBI taxonomy): domain Bacteria; kingdom Pseudomonadati; phylum Spirochaetota; class Leptospiria; order Leptospirales; family Leptospiraceae; genus Leptospira; species Leptospira saintgironsiae. The sequence goes on from NZ_NPDR01000003.1 coordinate 226,355, forward strand.
TCGCGATCTCTACAGTGGCTGTCAGAAGTTTTAAGACTGGAATTGTAATGGTTCTTGCTAAGAAGAATACAATGATAAGTGCGATACAAAGTGCGATCGCCATGATTAGAAGGTTTTTGGTCTGGATACGATATACCATCTCAAAAACTTTTTCTTCCGGAACTGCGACGATTACTCCAGATCCACCAAAACCTAATTTTTGGTAAGAGCCGTAATATTTTGTCTTAGTAGAATCTTCATATCTGGTTTGTTGGCTATCTTCTCGTACGGAAGAAAGCATTGTTTCAAAAATAGGAAGATCAGCCCAATTTGTTTGCGAGGCAAGAAGTTGAAGATCATGGTGTGCGATCAGATCTCCATCCCCATTGATCAAAAATGGAACGTTAATATCTTGTTTTTGGAATACAGATAAAAGTCTTTCTGCACGAATGATATAAAGAAGAATAGACTTACTCTGAGAATCATATACAGATATAGAAAATGTAGGTTCCTTAAAATTAGGAGTAAGATTGTCTATTCTTCCGCCCGATTGGATCGTTTTTAAAAAGGAAGATTCTTTTTGAGAAACTGCAGCATCCAATTCTTCTCTGTTAGAAGAAATTCCTTCTAAATAAGAATCATTATATAGAACTGTTCTTTTTTTGATTTTATCACCTTCTGCAGAATAAATTCCTGCTAAAAGGAAATCCGGTTCGTTTCTGAAGAAAAGATCTGCATAAGCTCCTGGACCTTTTGGATCCAAAAGTTTTTCTGTAAGAGTTTTACCTTTATCACGAATATCTTTTAGATCAGATTTTACTTTGATCCCTAAAATATTCACCAAAGAGAAGTTAGTCTCTAATACTCTTACTTCGTAGTTCTTTTTGAATTCACTGGAGGCATATAAAATGACTGTGGAAACTGTAACAGTGAGCAATAGTGAGATTACCGCCATCAGTTTTAACTGAAGAGGAAATTTTGCAGTGGTCGCAAGATCGCCTACATCCGCAGAAGGGTGGGGTGTGGTTTCCCTTTTCGGAATATTCTTCTTTTCTGATGTTGCTGGAGCTTTCGAAACTTCCGGTGTAGTTTCTGTAGTCTCGGGCTCTTGTTTTTCTCCGGAAAATACTGTATCAAAGGAGATAACCGGCTTACTTTCCAAGGTGCGGAAATTCTCTGCCTCTTGGAATTTCGGGACCTTCTTCTTTCCGTTAGAATCTTTATGGCCGTTTTTAAAAACTCCAAGTTCAATTCCGGAAACTGCCAAAGGAAGTTCCTTTAAGAAAAGAGAAAATTCTCCTCTTGTAGAATCTGGGATTTCTTTAGGAGCTTTTTTGCGAGAAGCATAGGTTTTAAATTCTCCTAAGAATTCTGCTTCTGCTTCTCCTTGTAAACTTGGGAACCAAGCGCCTAACTCTCCTGAGGCGATATGTGGATAAGAAGAAATTACCATTTTGGAAAGTATAACTTCCCATCTTTCTTCTAATTCTTCCGGGATTAAAAATAATATATTAGATTTTGCTGCCGCCGAAATTAACTTCCAAGCAGAGTGAAACACCGACTCGTTCGTTTCTGGTCCAGGAGGAATTTCTAAAGCGAATAGCTTCCATTCTCCTGCATGTAATACTTCCTCTAAATCGGTGACTAAAGAAGAACCTTTTTCTGAAAATACACAGACTACAGTTTTGATCCCTAGATCTGCCCAGGCTCTTAACTCGTCCTGGTTTTGGATCTTATCCTTTGCTCTGGCCCAGAAGGCGACTGCACCATTTGGTCCTAAGGGAATGTATTTTGTAGATGATGGCATTTTGTTCCTAAGGAAGTTCCAGAATAAAAAATTCTCTTTTAGAAAGCTAAAAAATCGATCCGTCTAGCGGAAAGTAGATTCTGGAAATCCTCCGTTAAATTATCGGAACAACTGCATTCTATATTGAAAACAAGTCGAATGCGTTCTTCCTAATATAGGATACCTATTTTGTTGATTATACGGACATTCTTAAGAATTTGGACTTTGAGGATATTTATGGCAACTGCTAAGTTTACCACCAACCGAGGTACCTTCTCCGTTTTATTGGAAGATGAGAAGGCACCAATCACCGCCGGAAATTTCATCCAATTGGCTCAAAAAGGCTTTTATGATGGTCTGGTCTTTCACAGGATTATTGCAAATTTTATGATACAAGGCGGTTGCCCTCAAGGAACCGGAACTGGTGGACCAGGGTATAAGATCCAGGATGAGTTTCATCCGGAACTTAAAAACAAAAAGTTTACTATCTCTATGGCGAACGCTGGACCGAATACTGGCGGTTCTCAATTTTTCATTAATGTGAGAGACAATTTATATCTGGATAATCGCCATGCGGTTTTTGGCCATGTGAGTGAGGGAGAAGACATAGTCCAAACTATTTCCGAAACTCCTACAGCTCCGGGAGACCGTCCAGTCCAACCAGTGGTAATTGAGAAGATAGAGATCATCTAATATATCCCTTATGGGGTATATGTTCCACAAACTCCACAAAAAGTCGAAATATGCTTGAAAATATCTATATTTCGCCATAATTAGAGCCCCCTGCCCGGAATTTCTATTCCGGGCGGATCTATTTATGGGTTCTCGCTCTCAAATATTATCAAATCAATCCGGTCCGGAAAATTCAAAATCCTTACTAGATTATATACTCTCCAATTCCCCCATTGTACTCTTTTCAGCTGACGAGACTGGGCTCATGAATTTTGCCTCGGGAAAAGCGTTAGACATGCTTGGTCTCGATTCCAGTGCTTTTATAGGGACTAACTTTGTACAACATGAATGGAATGCAGAGTTTAGAGAAGAAGATGGAACCGTCAGGATCCTAGAGCAAACGGATGCACTAAAGCTTGTACTTTCCGGAAAAGAGATAAGCGCAGAAACAATATTTTTAGGAAGGCATTTTTCCGTAAGGATCTCTCCTGCCATAGGAGAAGACGGAAAGATAAGAGGACTCGTCGGAGTTTCCTTAGATATAACAGATCGTAAGATCGCAGAAGATATATTAGAAAAACGTACTGTAGATTTTCAGACCCTAATTGGGGCTTTACCGGTAGTCATATTTTCCATTTCTCCAGAAGGAAGGATCATACTCGCCGATGGAAAAGGATTGGAAAGATTAAAGATCAATCCTAAGGACATTGTAGGCAAAACTATTTTTGAAAGGGCAGGCAATCGACCTGAAGTATTGGAAGCATTCTCCAAGGCGCTCCAGGGAGAAGAGAGTATCTATCATACCAATCAAAACGATCTTCTTTTGGAAACAAGAATGTATCCAAGGAAGGGAAAGAACAACCGTATCCAGGAAATATTAGGAATTGTTTATGATATTTCGGATCGGAAAGAATACGAGGATCGGATACGTAAGAATGAGGAGAAGTATCGGAATCTATTCCAAAACAATCCCCAGATCATGTTTGTGTTTGAAAGATCTTCTCTTAAGATCTTGGCGGTAAACCAAACTGCTATCCAGACTTACGGATATTCCGAAAAAGAATTTTTAGGAAAGGGCGCAGAAGAACTCAGACTTCCGGCAGATAGAGAATTTATGAAGGAGAAGATCAAGGGCCTGAAAGTTGGTCCGAATTTTTTCCAAGAAATGAAACATCTCCGAAAGGATGGGAGCATTGTTTATTTGGATATAGTTTCTTCTCCCATACAGTTCCAGGAAATGGAAGCAGTTCTTGTTTCCGCAATGGATGTTTCAGAAAGGGTGAAGATGACTCGAGAGAATCGTTTTAATTTGGAAGTCATTTCTCAAGTCAATGACGCGATCATCGCTTTGGACGGTGATATGAAGGTCACTTATTATAATAGTTATGCTGCAAAAATGTATGAAGTGGAAGAGGGGGAATGTCTAGGAAAACATTATACTTCTCTTTTTGAAGAAGATTGGATCTCTGAAGAAAATTATAAGTCGGCTATGGAGGATTGGAAAACTTTAGGAGCCTCCAAAAGGGAACTAATCCATACATTAAGATCTGGCAGAAAGATCACGATCGAAAGTAATTTCAAAAAGATTAATGCAGAAGGATATCTGGTTCCCGGAATGATCATGGTAAACCGTGATATTTCCGAAAAAATAGAATCCAGAAAATCTTTGGAAGAAGCTCTCCTTGGCTTAGCAAAAACGAATAAGGAGCTAGAACAATTTGCCTATATTGCTTCTCATGATTTGCAGGAACCACTTAGGACAATCGCAAGTTATCTTCAATTATTAGAGAGAAAATTCTCGGAAGAAATAAAACCTGAAATGAGAGAGTTCATCCATGTGTCGGTAGAGGCCGCGAAAAGGCAACAGGGCTTGATAGAAAGCCTTTTGAGTTATTCCAGAGTAGGCTCCGATTCAGTGAAAAAATCCAAAGGAGATCCGAACCTGATCTTGGATGAGGTTCAGAAAGATCTTTCTTCTGTAATACAAGAGACGAGTGCTAATTTAGTCTTAGAAGGCCCTTTTCCGGAAGTATATGCGGATCAGGATCAGATCAGACGTTTGTTCAGCAATTTAATCTCAAACGGGATCAAATTCCGTTCTCCGATTAGAAGTCCTGAAATCCGTATCAAGGTAAAACATGTTCCTGGCGCAAATGTGTTTTCTGTCTCCGATAACGGGATAGGTATGGATTCTAAATACTTTGATCGTATTTTTATTATATTCCAAAAATTGCATACTCGATCTGAATATCCTGGGACTGGGATAGGATTGTCTATTTGCAAAAAGATCGTGGAAAATCATGGGGGAAAAATTTGGGTCCAATCTTCTTTGGGAAAAGGGTCCGAGTTCTTTTTCTCCCTGCCTGAGGTTTAATCATGAGCACTTCTTCTAAACAATATTTTGATATTCTTCTGGTAGAGGACAATCCTGCGGATGTCCGACTCACAATTGAAGCACTGAATGATCTGAAATCTGAAAAAAGGTTATTCGTTGCGAAAGATGGAGAAGAAGCGATCGACTTTGTAAAAGGGGAAGGTGAATTCATAGGAGCAAGGCGACCTGATCTAATCTTATTGGATCTAAATCTTCCCAAAAAAAACGGATTAGAAGTTTTAGAAGAACTTAAATCAGATCCCGAATATAAAAGAATACCTGTGGTAGTATTGACTACTTCAGGATCTGAAAGGGATATTATAGCCACTTTCAATTTACACGCTAACTCATATATACAGAAACCGGTGGAATACGATAATTTTTTGGAAGCGATGGATACGTTACGTATCTATTGGTTCAAAACTTCGAGGTTGCCCCCAAGATGAATGCAAGAGTAGTATCAGTCCGGGTTAAACAAATTTTGATAGTGGAGGACAACGAGGACGATTCTCGTTTGTTCGAAATATTTTTAAAAGAAGCGGATCCTTCCGGGGTTCGTTTGAAACATTCTCCTACGGTCGCAGATGCTTTAGAAATTCTGAAAGATCATGGAGATGAGATAGATTGTATTCTTCTGGACTTAACCCTGCCTGATAGTTTTGGTCTGGATGGTTTTGAGGCTATTAAAAAATCCAATCCGAAAATTCCGATCGTAATCTGTTCCGGGACCCAGGATGAAACCATTGCAATGGAAGCGTTACAATCAGGTGGCCAGGATTATTTGATCAAAGGAAAATTTGATTCTCATCTTCTATTCAGATCTATTCTTTATGCGATCGAAAGACAAGACATGTTGTCTAAGTTAGAAGAACAGGCATTTCTGATCAAAGAAAATGAAAAAAGATACAGACTAATCTTCGAACATAATCCTCATCCAATCGTTTTGTATAATTTCGATTGTGAAACTGTTTTGGATCTAAACCATGAAACAGAACGTATCTATGGTTACGATAGAGAAGAACTTCTTCATATGAAGTTTTCGGATTTGTTTATTGGCGGTTCAGGAGAACGCAGACAGTATCTTGCTTTGCATAACGGTAAAAATATTCCGGAAACGCATGTTCATAGATCCAAGGAAGGAACTCCTCTTTTAATGGAGATCACTTCTTATAGATTCCAGTTAGAAGGTAAAGAGGTTGTTCTTGCTATCTTAGTGGATATGACCAAATGGAAACAGTCTGAAGATAATTTAATCCAATCATTGAGAGATAAGGAAGCTCTTCTGCAAGAAATCCATCATAGGGTAAAAAATAATCTGCAGATCATGGCAAGCCTTCTAAACCTGCAAGCTAATTATGCAAAGAATAAAGAAGTAACAAGAGAACTTAGAGATACTGAAAGTAGGATCTACTCCATGTCTCTAGTTCATAACGAACTTTATAATTCCAAAAATTTGGCTGAGATAGGTCTCGGTTCTTATGTGGATAAATTATTAGATAATCTTTGGAATGTGTATGGGATAGGTGCAGAGATCGGAAGGACCGTTGATGTAGGAAATTTAAGTTTAGCTGTGGAGAAGGCACTTCCAATCGGAATGATGATCAATGAGATTGCCACAAATTCTATTAAATATGCTTATCCGGAAAAGAAAAAGGGACAGTTCTATATAAAAGCAAAATCCGGAAATGGGAGATTTTATTTGGAAGTGGGAGACGATGGAAAAGGGATCCCGGATTATCCTCAGATTGAAGCCAAAGAGACCTTAGGTTTACAACTGATCCGGATCTTATCCAAACAGTTGAAGGCAAAATTGGATATCAATACTTCAGCACCAGGAACCCGATTCCAGATTGAATTCGCGTATTAAGCTGCTAGTAATTTTTTGAATTCGGAAATACAAGCCTTACAAGCTTCTGAACATGCCTTACATTCTTCGTGGTGGTCTGCGTGTTTATCACATTGAACTGCACATCTTTCACAAGACTCTAAGCAGATAGATGCTAATTTTTTAGTAGAAGCAGAACCCAAGGAAGACAATACAACGAATGCATCGCAAAGCGCCACAGTCTCCTCTACGGATCTAAGGCAATCCGCCATTTCCTTATGACCTTCTGCAAGCATGTCTACACACATATTGATGCAGATCCTACCTTTTAAAATACAAGCAGAGGAAGCTTCGATCGCGGAGCCTGGCACGGAAATTTTGTCGGCCTTCTTCTTTTTAGAAGCTTTTTTATCGCCATGGTCATGTCCTAAAACAGAGGAACTTGCGAGTAGAGCCATGGTAGTTGCACCCAGGCCAAGGATTTGTTTTCTAGATATTTTTTGTTCCAAAGGAACCTCCCTCGGTGCTCTAAATTATTCCAGAATCCGGTTTTCGTCGCCTGAAAATAGGTTGAAAACCCTAAAAAAAACCGCTTTCTTTTCGGAACTTTTAGAATAGGTTTGGAAAATTCTTCCAGCTAAGTAGCTCTAATTGAAAAGACTCGTCGGATGAATTACACCAGTTAAAATGTTCGGACCCACGAAAGAAAAAGGCGAATCATCCGCAACGATTGGCGAATCGGACAAAATTCTTATTCTGGACGATGCTCCTGAAAATTGTCTGCTTGTAGAAAGGATCCTTAAAAAAGCGGGATACGGGGATGTGATTTCTACACAATCACCTGAAACCGCCTTGGAATGGTTAGGCCTACAAGGAAACCCTGAAAACAAAAAAGACATTTCACTTTTACTTTTGGACATTCTCCTTCCGGGAGGAATGAACGGTTTAGATATTCTTCGCACCTTAAGTTCTAAAGAAGAATTTTCAGATCTGCCTGTTATTATCATCACTGCAATTCACGATACCCAAACCTTAGAATCCGCATTTGAATTGGGTGCAATCGATTACGTTACAAAACCTTTTGACGCTCACGAACTAAGAGCAAGGGTTCGTTCTACTTTGAGACTTCGTCATGAGATGCTCCAAAGAAAACAAAGAGAAAGAGACCTAGAAGAGATCACTGATAAACTTTCGGAAGCATACCAAACATTACTTAGAGTTTCTAGGACAGATGGTCTTTCCGGGATTTGGAACAGAAGATTTTTCGACGAGATCTTAGAAGTAGAATGGAAAAGAGCCTGCCGTTCTGAAAAACCAATCTCTCTACTTTTATTGGATATAGATTTTTTCAAAAAGTATAATGATACATACGGTCACCAAGCGGGAGATGAATGTATCCGCCAGGTTGCAGGAGTTTTAAAAAATACTGCAAGAAGAGCAGGGGATTTTCCAGCTCGTTACGGTGGAGAAGAGTTTGCTGTAATTCTTCCAGAAACTGATTCAGAAAAAGCGATGCTCGTTGCTGAAAATATCAGAACACGCGTTCAAGAGTTAAAGATCGTTCATGAAGCTTCTCAAACTTCCGAATTTGTTTCTGTGAGTATCGGGATCAGCACTCGTATGTCAGGAAGAGACAAAGAGAGCAAAAAGTTTTTGGAAGAAGCAGACAAGGCTCTTTATAAATCCAAAGAAACCGGAAGAAATAGAAGCACAGTCTTCCAAGATTAAACCATAGGGTTTAGGCCTGACCAGGGTCTTATTTCATCTTTTTTTTCCTGTATTGTAATGAATCCTCTTCATTTTTTTCCTAAAATTGGAAATTTGTTTGCATCGCACTAAGTCTTATAACTTAATAAACGATACATAGAGATAGAAATGGCTATATTGGATAAATTAGTACAGGAATTCAAAAACAGGTTTTTCGAGACCGTAAAGGTTCCAGTGCAGGTGCATTCTTCTTCCGGGGATTTTCAAGCAACTTGGGAGGGCATCCAAGGTACGGCACTCAGCTTTACCTTAGATCGTTTTCATCCAGATCCGGAAGGAAGCAACGCTGTAATCGAGATACGTGTTCCTTTTTGGAAGGAACCGTTATTATTCTCAGGAAAACTTTTGGATAAGAAAGTGGTGAAATCTAAATCTTCTGAAAGGATTACGGATACAGTTCTCGTATTCGAATCTGAACTTTCAGAATTTTTAAAAAAGAACCTTCCGAAAATAGATCTTACACTTCCTAAAAAGTAATATTACTTTTTAGGAAGATCTAATTCTAAGATCATAGCTGCATGATCTGAAAGGATAGGATCTTTTTTAACTGTGAGTTTTTTGAGTTTGGATTTAAGCTCAGGAGTCACAAAAAAGTAATCAATTCTCCAACCCTTATTATTCCCTCTGGCTCCAGCTCTAAAAGTCCACCAGGTATATTCCTGTTTGTTCGGGTATAATTCCCTAAAACTGTCCACCCAACCTGTAGAAAGAAATTTGGTTACCCAGGCTCTTTCTTCTGGAAGGAAACCGCTATTCTTTGCATTTCCCTTTGGATCATGTATATCTGTTTCCGTATGAGCGATATTTACATCACCGCATAGGATGATATTGGAATGTTTCTTTTTTAACTTTGCAGAAATTTTTAGGAATTCTTCCAAGAATCTCATCTTTGCAGCTTGTCTCACGTCACCCGTGGTTCCGGATGGAAAGTAGACTGTCCAGATAGCATATGAATCAAATTCAGCGAGGACACTTCTTCCTTCTTTATCGAATTCGTCCAGACCGAGTCCATAGGTTACTTTTTTAGGTTCTTGTTTGCTCCAGAGCGAAACTCCTGAGTAACCTTTTTTAACAGCGGAGTGGAAGAATGCTTTGTATCCCAGTTTTTCCCACATTTCAGAACTGAGTTGATCGGGTTGCGCTTTGGTTTCTTGGAAACACACAAAATCGGGTTTTTCAGAAGAGATTACATCCCCCAGGCCCTTGCCCCAGGCGGATCGGATTCCATTACAGTTCAGACAGAAAACTTTCATAGGTGTAGAAGAGTTCCCAGGATTTTCGGGATGCTAAGTCCGGGCAAAGAAAAAAAATGTCCGTATGAGCATTCGTATCAGGGAGATAGGTAAGGATTTTTCCTTAGAACCCATTCTCCAGAGAGCAAAGCAGGATCTAAATGACACTTTGGCCCTGGTACGTCCCATTTTGGAACAGGTGAAAGAAGGTGGGGATAAAGCTATTTATGAGCTCACCCAAAAATTCGACGGACTTAAACCTGAAAAATTGGTTTATCCAGTCTCAGAATGGAAAGGAAAAGCTGACCCAGAGCTTGTTGCTGCATTAGAAAAGGCAAAAGAGAATATTGAAACATTCCATAAGGCTCAAATTCCTACTGATTTAGATGTAAAAGTTTCCGGAAACACATTAGGAATTCGTTATACTCCAATAGAATCGGTCACTGTATATGCTCCTGGTGGAAAGGCATTATACCCTTCTACCATTTTGATGGGAGTGATCCCTGCAAAGATCGCAGGTGTAAAACATATTCAGATAGTTACTCCTCCTCAAAAAGATGGGATCCCTGATGGATTATATGCGGCCGCTAAAATTGCTGGTGCAGATTCGATCGTAACAGTTGGTGGAGCTCAAGGAATTGCGGCGGCATCTTATGGAACAGAAACAATTTCTCGTTCTGAATTTGTGATCGGACCTGGGAACAAATTTGTGACCGCTGCAAAAGTTTTATTAAGCGGACAGGGTGTGATCGGAATAGATAGTCCTGCAGGTCCAAGCGAAGTTCTTGTGATCGCAGACGATTCTGCAAATCCAAACTGGGTGGCGGCAGATTTACTTTCCCAAGCAGAACATGGAGAAGATTCAGCAGCAATACTTTGTACTGATTCTTTGGAATTTGCTAAAAAAGTTTCTGCAGAAATAGATAAGGCTCTAAAAGAAAGACCTAAAAGAGAAACAATCAAAAGAGCTTCGATCGAGAATGAAAGTTGGATATTAGTTTTTCCTAATTTAGAAGAATGTGTAAACTTCTCCAACCTATACGCTCCTGAACATTTAGAGATCCAAACTGAAAACTATCAGGAATTATTTAAAAAAATCAAACATGCAGGTTCTGTATTTTTAGGACCTTATTCTCCTGTTGCGATGGGGGATTATATTAGTGGGACAAATCATATTCTTCCTACAGCTGGGGGAAGTAGGATCTTTTCTTCCTTAGGAGTTCTTACATTCTTAAAAAGAGTGACCTACCAAGAAGTGACCAGGGACTCTTTAGAGAAATTATATCCATATGTAAAAGTTCTCTCCGAATTTGAAGGTTTGGATGAAGAGCATGGAAATTCAGTAAAAGTGCGTCTTTCTCAAAATGGAAAACCATGATCGTATCCAAGGACCCAAACGAAGTCAGAAGCCAAATACTCTCCTGGAAGTCCGAAAAACTTTCAGTGGGTTTTGCTCCTACCATGGGATTTTTGCATGAAGGACATTCGAATTTATTCGTTCGATCTGCTGGTGAAAATTCCAAAACTGTAGTTTCCATTTTTGTAAATCCTGCTCAATTCAATGATCCTGAAGATTATGCGAAATATCCGATCAATACGGAAGGTGATTTAGAAATTTGTAAATCATCCCAGGTGGATCTGGTTTTTTTACCAGACAAGGATACAATGTATCCGGGTGGAATTCCTGAAGTAGAATTGAGAATTCCTCATTTGATGAAAAATCTGGATGCAACTACTCGTCCCGGTCATTTTGAAGGTGTTCTTTTAGTTCTTTCACGATTATTTCATATAATTCCAGCAGATCGTTCTTATTTTGGTAAGAAGGATTACCAACAATACCTGATCGTAAAAGATTTTGTGAAAGCTCTTGGATTTCCAATGGAGATCATAGGAGTAGATACAATTCGCTCCGCAGAAGGTCTGGCACTTAGTTCCAGAAACGCTCGTTTGACTGAGCCTGAAAAAGAAGAAGCTTTGTTACTCATTCGAGCTTTGCGTTTAGGAGAAAGTCTGATTAAACAAGGAGAAAAAGATCCTACAGAAGTTCTGACTGTGATGAGAGATGTCCTGGATTCTTCTTCCAAAATACAAACTGATTATCTGGAAGTTTTGGATGCGAATACCTTAGGGGAACTTCCTATTCTGAAAGGAGAAATCCTTCTCGCCGTGGCTGCCTTTTTGGGGCAGGTAAGATTGATCGATAATTTAACCGTAAAGGGTTCTTAATTTAATATGGCTAAGTCTGTTTCCACTCAATCCGATTGGAAAAAATCTCTGGAAGATCTTTTCTCTTCTGTAAAAGAGAATTCTAAAATTTCTTCTGTACCAAATTCAGTTCATTCTCTTCTATCTTCTGTTATCTTTCAGTCCCAGAAAAATTCTAAAATTGTAATCTCTCCTACAAATACCGAATCAGAATTTTTATATAGAGAAAGTTTAAGTTATTTACAGCCGGATCTTGTTTGTTATCTTCCCGGCCAAGAAGTTTTGCCTTACGAGTATATGCGTTATCCGGCTGAGATGAAAAGGGAGAGGATACAGGCTCTCGCTCGTATCTTATCCGGAGAAAAAGTTTTAGTATTCACTTCTGTGTCCGGATTTTTGAAAACTCTTCCGGAAGCTTCTGCTCTCATGGAAAGATCTTTGTCCGTAAAATTAGGACAGGAGATCCAACCTGAAAACTTAATGAGAGATCTTGTCCGACTTGGTTATCATAGAGTGGACATGTGCCAGGCATTCGGTGAGTTCAGCTTGAAGGGAGGGATCTTGGATGTATTTTCTTCCTTCTCCGCGGATCCTATTCGGATCGATTTTTTCGGAGATGAAATAGAATCTATTCGAACATTCGATCCTGAAACCCAAAGGTCTTTGGAAAATTTGGAAGAGGCGTTTCTACTTCCTGCAGACGAATTTATCCTGACTGATTCTCAAAAAGAGGAGTATCGAAATCTAATCACAAACGCAGATAAATCCCTTCACTTGCCTGAGATCCCAGATGATGCAGGCGGGACTTATTATGAAGAACTCATCCCGATGGTCCGGGAGAATAAAGGAATATTATCTTTTTTTAAATCTAAACCTGGACTCGTTTTTCCTGATCCGAATGGAGCAAAAGAAAGATATTCTCATCTATTGAGAGAATATGATGCTTTATATGAAAAAAGGAGCAAGGAGATCTTATGTGCTCCTCCTTCTATCCTTTTAAGAGATAAAGAAGAATCGGAAATTTTAGAAAATCTAAGCGGTATCAAATTTACACAACTTCCGCCAAGTAAGGGAGAGGATCTGGTCTGTCCTTTGCATCAGGCTCCTTCTTTTAAAGGAAAGATCAGAGAAGTTCGTGAAAAACTGAAAGAATTGAAAACAGAAGGTGAATGGAAGATCATTCTTACTTCTTCTTTCGAAGCCCAAACCCAAAGACTTTTAGGACTTTTTGAATCGGAAGGAATTCGTTTATTAAATTCTGAAGCTTCTGAACCGGAACCAATCCTTCTTCCTAATAAATCCAAAGAAGAAGTGTATTTAGCAGTTTCCGAAATACGGAACGGTTTTTTATGGGAAGATGAAAAACTTATGTTCTTATCCGAGAACGATGTATTCGGAAGAGAATATAAACGTAAAACCAGATTCAAAAAACAAAATAGCAAGGCCATCCAAAGTTTCCTAGACTTGAAAGAAGGAGACTTCGTGGTTCACGTAAATCACGGAGTAGGGAAATTCCTCAAAATAGAAAGAGTAAACGCGGGTGGAAAAGAAAGAGACTTTCTAAAATTAGAATATTATGGCGGTGATACGTTATTTGTTCCTTTGGATCAAATTTCTTTAGTCCAAAGATTCGTAGGCGGAACCGAAAGACCTAGACTGGATAGTCTTGGAAAAAGCACCTGGAAAAAAACAAAGGACAGAGTCCAGAAAGCAGTCGAAGGTCTTGCGGAAGATTTGGTCCATATGTATTCGAATCGGATCAAACTACAAGGGTATGCTTTCCCTCCAGATACAATTTATCAGGAAGAATTCGAAGCTGAATTCGAATATGAAGAAACTCCAGACCAGATAGAAGCAATTGAAGCTGTTAAAAAAGATCTAGAATCTATAAAACCTATGGATCGTTTGATCTGCGGCGACGTTGGTTACGGAAAAACTGAGGTTGCGATCCGTGCAGCGTTCAAAGTGGCAATGGCGGGCAAGCAGATATTAATGTTAGCACCAACCACGATCCTTGCCTTACAACATTATAATAATATGAAAAAGAGATTCGAGAATTATCCAATTACTGTGGAACTCGTTTCTCGTCTTAGAACTGCTGCAGAAACTCGTGATGTTCTAAAACGTTTTGCAGCCGGAAAAGTGGATATGCTTATCGGGACTCATGCGGTTTTAGCAAATTCTGTCCAACCTAAAAACCTGGGACTTCTTATCATAGACGAGGAGCAAAGATTCGGAGTAAACCATAAGGAATCCATTAAGAAGATCAAAAACCTTGTGGATGTTCTAACTCTGACTGCGACTCCAATCCCTAGAACACTTCATATGGCTTTGACCGGGATCAGAGAACTTTCTATTATTGCTACTCCTCCCAAGAACAGACAAAGTGTAGAAACCTACGTGATCGAAGAGGACGAAGAAGTCCTAAGAGACGCAATTCGCACTGAACTTGCAAGAGAAGGACAAGTATTCTATCTTTATAATAGAGTGGAATCTATTGAACAAGAGACTAAAAGATTAAACGAAATCGTACCTGAGGCTGCCATAGGAGTTCTTCATGGTCAGATGACTGAGGACGAGATAGAAGAAACTCTTGTAGATTTTTATGCACGCAAATTTGATATTTTAGTAACCACTACGATTATTGAGTCCGGGATAGATATTCCAAATGTGAATACTCTGATCGTAAAAAGAGCGGATCTATTTGGACTTTCTCAGCTTTATCAGATCCGAGGCAGGGTAGGAAGAAGTGACCGAAAAGCATTCGCATACCTTCTTCTTCCTAAAGACAGAGTAGTGACTGAGGATGCGGAAAAACGTCTGAACACTATCTATGAATACCAAGAATTAGGCTCCGGATTTAAGGTTGCAATGAGAGACCTGGAAATCAGAGGGGCTGGAAATCTTTTAGGTAAAGAACAGTCCGGTGATATTATGGAAGTCGGCTTCGATCTGTATGTGCAGATGTTGGAAGAAGCGATCGCAAGGATCAAAGGAGAAGAAGTAAAAATTGAAGTGCGTACTGCTATCAATTTGGATTCTAACTTCTTCATACCTGAATCTTACATACCGGATACAAGACAGAAAATAGAATTTTACAAACGGTTCGAAGGCGCAAGAGACCTGGATGAAATTGAAGAAGTCACCCAAGAAATGACGGACCGATTCGGAGAACCTCCTGAAGAGGCAAAAACTTTCTTAATGTTGGAAAAGATCAGGACCCTGGCATCTGTTTTGGGATTCGAATCCGTCTCTGAGCTCGGGGAGGAAATCCGACTAAAATTAGGAACACATTTCTTAGGCAGTTATGACAAAATCGTAAACTTGATTTCTGCCCGGATGGGTCTGACCATGAATCCTAGAGAACCGAATGTATTAATATATGTTCCAGGGAAAGCCAACCAAAAGGACAAACTTGTGAAACTTGTGTACTTCTTAACGGAAATGTTACCCGACAAAAAGTAATGGACGCCAGGCCCTATTCTCCTATTTTTTGCGTAGGAATTCCAACACAGATGAAACGGCTATATATATCCCTCACTTTACTCTTATCTTTTTTCTCTTTCGCATATTGCGGAGACGGGACTCCAGTTATCGAGTCTATCGACGGTAATAAGTTAACTACTGCTGGTTTTGAAAGCGCTTTTGATACCGCTTTGGATACTTTAAGCCGCACTCAAAACATTGAAAAAAAGAATGTTATCAAATTTTTAACCGAAGAAGAAAGCAAAGTCCCTCAGAGCTTCTTACAACTCAGAAACGAATTCAGAAAAAGAAAGTTTTTCGATCGTTATCATGAGATGATGGTTGTTAAATCTGCTGCTGATAAAAGTGGCTTTAGCAAAAGATCTGATATTAAAGAAATCTTAAAGTTCCAAGAGATGCAGTTGATTTACGGAATGTATATCGCTGAACAAATCGAATCCAGAATTAAGATCACTGAACAAGAATTAAACCAAGGTTGCCAAGAACTCCGCACTAAATACAAACAAGCTGAGTCCTTAACTTTGGAGCAGTGTTATGATGCTGCAAGAGCTCAGATCAAAGGAAGAAAATCAGAAGAAGTTTATAAATCTGTTTTAGATAGAATTAAGGAAACTGTCGCGATCAAACATAACGATAAGTTTGACCTTGAAAAATATCTAGATAAAGAATTTAGCTTCCCTGAATTGAGCAAGGAAGAGGCTCCTAAGGCTGAGGAAACCAAGGCACCGGAAGCTTCCACTCCAGCACCTGCGCCTGAAGCTACTAAGTAAAAACTAAGTAAGAAAGAAATTTTTCAACGATTTGAATTCATATCTAAACGCAATCTTCCGTAGCGTAATTGAAGCGATTACGGAATTCTTACCGGTGTCCTCCACAGGACACCTTTTCTTATTCTCCTCTTTCTACCCATTTTCAGAAGGAGCGGCTTTCGACGATTTATTCGATATATTCATCCAAAGTGGGGCGATCCTGTCTGTGGTTGTTCTATATCGGGAAAAGTTTTTAGAACAGGGAAGATCAGCAGTACGTTACCTTCTCCGCAAAGAAGAAAACAAAGAAGGATTCCTTTTCTTAACAAGAGTTATTATTGGATTTTTGCCTATCATGGGCGCGGGATTCTTATTCAGAGGATTTTTAGATAAGATCAAGGCAAGAGAAGATATCTTGGCGATCTTGGGAGGAGCTTGGCTTGTTGGAGGAATTCTGATCTTAGTTTCAGAGTTCTGGTTCCAAAAAAGAGAGAAGATCAAAACGAGTGAACCTATCGGAACAAAGGACGCAATCCTGATCGGTATTTTCCAATGTTTGGCCCTGGTCCCTGGAGTTTCCAGATCTGGAGCAACTATTGTAACTGCCAGATTTTTAGGAAAGGATACCAGAAGTTCTGCTGAGTTTTCATTCTTCGTTGCAGTTCCAGTTCTATTCTTAGCCGGAGCTTATAAATTATTCAAACATAGAGAAGTGCTAAATTGGGAGAATCTGCCGATCTTAAGCTTAGGATTTGTTCTCTCTTTTTTACTTTGTTTTTTCGTGATCAAATGGTTCCTAAAATACCTACAAACCCATTCATTTACCGGGTTCGGTTGGTACCGGATACTTCTTGGGATCTCCGTGCTTTCCTTCTACAAATTAGTGATGCAGGGCTGACCAGACACAATAGTGTGGCTTAGATCGGAATGCGCCCCTGGATCCGAAATTGTCTATTTTTATTTTTTTTGCCCACCTTGTTATGGGGGCAACCGGTCGACCTAGGCCCTCGGGGTTCTGCAGGTGAAACCAACTCCGAAGACGATACCCAAAGGTCAGTTGTTAAGACCAGAAACCGCCTTTTAAACAAATCTATCGAAGTTCTTAGCGAAAGGGAAGTGGATGAACAGCTGGAAAACCTTGGTCTTTCCAGAGAAGGTTCCATCTACACTAGACGTAAAAGATTAAAAGCCTCCTTAGCGGAGAAAGAAGATAATAAACCTGATTTCGCCGCGTTAGCCGGAACATCTAAGAAAGATTTACCAATGGTAATCGAGAACGCCGCAGAAGGTGAGCTCATGAGAGTGGACCAAACCAAGGGCGGAGTTTTGGTCTTAAGAGGTAGAGTTCGTATCAAACTCAGATCAGGAAGCCTAGAAGCAGAAACAATATCTGTGGATTCAGATCGCCAAGAAGTGTATGCGGAAGGTGGGATCAAATTCGAAGACGGTCGAGCCAAGATCACTGGAGATAAATTCATCTATGATTATAGATTGGATAAGGGTGTGGTCTATAATACAAAAGGCACAGTTGCTCCTGCTTACTTTTTCGGAGAGAAGGTCAAAAAATTAGATGATAAACGTTACATGTTGGAGATGGGATATTTCACAACATGTAACGCGGAGAAGCCCCATTATTCTTTCAAAGTAGATAAGGTAGTTCTCTACCAGGATAGGACTGTTGTTGGAACTAACGTTCGATTCCAGGTAGGAGGTACAACAGTATTTTGGCTTCCATTCTTCTATAATAATAATTTAGGGAATGGTTGGACCACACAAGCAGGTAAGAACAATACACAAGGTCTATTCTTACAAAACTCATTACAATGGTCAACGATCCCTACTTGGTCTTGGACCCCGATGGGTTATAAAGCTCGTGCTGACTTCTACGAAAAAACCGGACAAGCCTTCCAGTTAGAAATGTGGAGACAAAGTGCAAACCTTAACTATTTAATAGATATAGGTTTTGCAAATCATAAGGCATATCAAATCACTTCCGGTTTCGAGGATAGATTTGCAAATTATGGTCTTGGGACTAGTGCTGTCACAAACCAAGTCGATAAGGGAAATTATTGGGGAACTAATATCCCAAATATCGGAGAAGATAGAGATCCTTGGTGGAAGGGTAGGATATTCCTAAATTCCAAAATGAATAATACGGAGAAGGACGTTACTCGAAACCTGTCCGTTCAATATGAGAATTTTACGAACCGTTTATTCGAATACGAATACGGAAATAGATACCAACCAAGTAATAGTTTACAGTCATTATATACATTCAGAGACGTCCGTTACGGTTATGTTCGTAATAACTTAGAATGGAAGTTAGATTATACGGAGAATAGGGGAGATCTTTCAGTTAATATTAACATGAAGAGAAATATGCTCTTCTATAACCTTTCTCCTTTGAACAAGTCGGGTTATTTTCCTACGGTGGATGTTCTTCCTTCCGTTACGATCAAGAATAGTTCTGAAATTACTAGGCTTCCTTATTTTGAAACTCCAGTGTATTGGGATGTGTATTTAACGAATACATTGATGAGATTTTATGGAGTTCCTACCCAAGAAAAATTGAAAATTCCTACATCCGACGGAAGTTATGATAATCCGAATGGAGATTATAAGGAAAATCTTCTTAGGACCCAAAACTTCTTACAAGGTGAGACTGGATTTAGGACTTCCATGAACTTTGGAAGTTATGTGTCCTTGGCTCCGAGTGTTTATTATGGTGCTAAAAAACAATCTGCACAATTACCTGCAGGAAGTGCGGATACTGTTAATACAAACTTCACTTCCCTAGAAAGAAGTTTGGCAAGGGACAGTTACCAATATTTTAGAACAAATACCAATTTAAGAATTGGTGCTCCGATCTTATTTTTTAATACCACTTATCGTAAGTTAGAAGCAGAGAAGCCTGATTTACAAGACCCTATTCTGATGAAAAACCGTCAGCATGAGTTGGAACTTTCATTAGAAAGTTATGCTTTGGAGAATTTTGAAATTTCTCTCAAGACAATCCGAGATCTTAGGACTTTTTCGGATGAATACCAACCTCAGCCAACGAGCCAAGAAAGATGGTATTATACGGTTTTCCGTTTTGCAGGTTATATAGATTTCTTAGAAGGATTCAGCAAAAGAAAGAGAACTCTTCTGGAACGAAAAAGAAGTTTTTACACAGGAATATTCTTCAATAACGATTTTGTATATCATACTCCTTTACATCGTCCTTTATCCAATAACTTCACTCTTTCTTATAAGATGGGGGGATTCAGACTTCCTTTCTTAAGATATATTAGAGAGTTGGAAGTAGGCGGGACCTGGTATCATATCTATTATGCTTCTATGATGGACAATTATAGGATTTATGCTAAGGCAAGTATTGATATCACAAGGGAATTTGGATTTGAGGCAGAGATTGATTCCAGGGTAACTGAACCTTGGAGATACACAAACCAAACGGATAATTATTATTACCAAAGATATATTCTGAATACGGATCCTACTTCTCCATTTACTTCCATGAATATGAATCCTACAAATTTAGGTCAGGATATTATCAATGGTTCTGGGATCAACGGAACCCAAGCAAGACAGACCACTGCAATGAATGTAAACCGTGCAATGGCAGTGCTAAAATATAATCTACACACTATGAATTTTAGATTAGGTCTAAGTAGTGATCTTAGATCTGTTCCTGGGGGAACTACTGGAGCAAGTCAGGTGACTTTTTATGACCAGTCTATATTCTTCTCCATATCATTAACGGATTTCAGTTTAGGCCAGGAAGATTCTTCTCAACTTTCTAGGATCCGTCTGTTTAGATTTAGAAAACGTCCTCTTAAGGCTGGTTATACAGAAGGAGTCGAATCGGAATAATATGCTGAAAGAAAGAAGTCAAACTTTTAAATTATTATTCGTCTTCTTGGATTTGATATTCTCTTTAGGAAGTTGTGTATTTGCATTCCTTCTTCGTTTTTATGTGGGAGATCCAACAGGAATAGATAGATCATATATTGATCTGGAAAGTTATTTTATATTAGGCTCTGTCCTTTCCGTTTCCCAAGTGATCGTTTTTTTATTCATAGATCTATATCATCCAAGAAGAGGTTTATCCTTTTTAGATGAGTTCCTTGCAATATTTGGAGGAGTATTCTTGAATTTACTCTTCGTATTGTCCATGTTATTCTTTTTCCGAGGTGATTTCGGAAGCGAAAGATTTTCTCGTTCTTTCATTTTAGTTTTTGCAGGGACAAATATTTTTTCTATTGGGCTTCTCCACCTTCTCGCCCGCCAATTCCTAAGATATCTTAGAAGCAAAGGATATAATCTACGCAGAGTACTTGTGATCGGAACGAGAGAGACTGCTGCTCGTTTTGCTGATTCTGTCCAAAGACACCAGATTTATGGATATCAGATCATAGGTTATGTAAGTTCAGGAAATTCTAAAGCAATCCGTAAAGAAATGGTGCTTCTTGGAAAAACGGATAAGATAGAAAAAGTTTTATCTGAGATTAAGCCTGATCTGGTTGTTTATGCTTTAAATAATGCAGAAGGGGATTGTTTGGAAACAGTTTTGGATGCTTGTGATACGGAAGGTATCGATCTAAAAGTAATCCCAGGTTTCCAAGAGTTTATCAAGGCGAAAGGAAGAGTGGATGAGATGGACGGTCTTCCTGTTATTTCTATCCGAAACATTCCTGTACGTTTAGGTTATAATAGGGTTATCAAAAGGAGTTTTGATATTCTATTTACTTTATTATTCCTTATACTTTTTTCTCCCGTATTTTTGATCATTGCACTTCTGATCAAATTAACTTCCAGAGGTCCTGTGTTCTATTACCAGGAAAGAGTGGGCTTGGACAATAAAAGTTTTAAGATGTTCAAGTTTAGAAGTATGGTTGTACAGGCCAAGTCCCAGTCTGAGACCACTTGGACAGTCCAAAATGATCCAAGGGTGACCGGGATTGGTAAGATCTTGCGTAAGACCTCCCTTGACGAAATACCTCAGTTTTTTAATGTGCTTTTAGGAGATATGTCCGTGGTGGGTCCAAGACCCGAAAGACCTCATTTTGTCGAAAAATTCAAAACGAATCATAGACATTATATGAGAAGGCATGCGGTCAAGGCTGGGATCACCGGTCTTGCGCAGGTGCAGGGTCTGAGAGGAGACACTTCTATCGATGATAGAATTGATGCGGATATCTACTATATAGAAAACTGGTCTCTTTGGTTAGATATTAAAATCATCCTGCTTACACCTTTAAAAGGTGTGATGGATAAGAATGCCTATTAAGGGAAAAAAGGAGAACGAAGGCCGTGAACCTAAATGAAGAATCCCTTCAAAAAATCGCAGAGTTATCAAGGCTCAAAATAGATCCTAAGGATATTCAAAACTTCCTTACGGATTTTAATAAAGTGCTGAATTATGTGGATACGATCACTGAGTTAAATGTGAGTTCAGTATCTGATGAGGACTTATATCCGAACGAAGGAAATTCAGTTCGCCCTGATAAAGCGGCAGAAGGTTTAAGTCGTTCTCAAATAGAATCCTTCGCACCTAGTTTCCAAAACGGATATTTCGTGGTTCCAAAGGTGATCGAAACATGAAAGAACTTTGGAAATTAAAATATTCTGATATTAAAAAAGGCTTAAATTCGGGGGAGTTTACTCCAACTGATCTAGTCCAATCTTTGATCTCTCGTATAGAAGCTGAAGATTCTAAAATTAAAGCGTTTCTTGCATGGGAAAAAGAAAGTATCTTGAAGGCAGCTTCAGAAAGTACTGAAAGAAGAAAATCCGGCAAACCTCTTTCCGAGTTTGACGGAATTCCAATCGGAGTGAAGGACAATATTTGTATTGAGAACACGATCACTTCTTGTGCTTCTAAAATTTTAGAAAACTATCGTTCTCCATTTCACGCGACTGCTATCGAAAAACTTTTAGCGAAAGGTTTTGTTCTTATTCCAAGAGCGAATATGGATGAGTTTGCAATGGGTTCTTCTACTGAGAATTCCGCTTATCAGATTACAAAAAATCCATTTGATACTGCAAGAATTCCTGGTGGATCTTCCGGAGGATCGGCTGCTGCGGTTGCTGCTTCTTTTGTGCCTGTTGCATTAGGTTCTGATACTGGTGGATCCGTTAGACAGCCTGCATCTCTATGTGGGATTTACGGTTTAAAACCTACTTACGGAACTGTTTCCAGATATGGACTTGTGGCTTATGCTTCTAGCTTAGATCAAATAGGTCCTTTATCCAAAGATATTGATGGGATCATTGATGTATATTCAGTGATCTCTGGTAAAGACCAGAGAGATGCTACTTCTAAAAATATTCCTGCGTTTGATCCTTCTAAGGTAAAAGAACTTCCTTGGAAAGGTTTAAGAATAGGGAAGATGAAGATCACTTCTGAAATTGAGCCTGATATTGCAAAAGCATACGAATCTCTTTTGGCAGAGTTAGAATCTAAAGGTGCAGAGCTTGTGGACCTGGATTTTTCTCTTCTTTCTAATTCTATACCGATCTATTATATCATCGCTACTGCAGAATGTTCTTCTAATCTTTCTAGATTTGATGGAATCCGTTTCGGACAAAGAAAAGATCCAAGTGGTAAACTGGAAGATCTATATGTAACAAGCAGAAGTGAAGGTTTCGGCAAAGAAGTCCAAAGAAGGATCTTACTTGGAACATTCTCCTTATCCGCTGGATATTACGACGCATATTATGGAAGAGCTCAGAAAGCTCGTGTTTTGATCAAAAAAGAATACGAAGGTTATTTTTCTAAAGTAGATCTGATCCTTCAGCCTACTTCTCCTACAACTGCATTCAAAGTGGGAGAAAAAACTTCCGATCCGATCCAAATGTATAAGGCAGATATCTTAACTACTTCCGTGAATTTGGCCGGAGTTCCTGCAATGTCTGTTCCTATCGGAACTGATTCCAAAGGTCTTCCGATCGGTTTACAGATCACTGCTCCTGCTTTGCATGAAGATAAAATATTCGGTTTTGCTAAAATGATCTCTAACTGGGCTTCTAAAGTAGAATTGCCTGAAACGATCAAATGAGTGAACTTGCCGCGAGAATTATTCCCTGCCTGGATATCAAAGACGGCAGGGTAGTCAAGGGAGTGAATTTCGTAAACCTTGTAGATGCGGGAGATCCCGTGGAGTCTGCAGTTGTTTACGAAAAAAATCTCGCGGACGAGTTATGCTTCTTAGACATCACTGCTTCCAGTGATAAAAGAGATATTCTTATCCATTTGGTAGAAGCTGTTGCAGAAAGGATATTTATACCTTTTACTGTGGGCGGTGGAATTCGCACCTTAGATGATGTGAAAGCGGTTTTGGAGAAGGGAGCGGACAAGGTTTCGATCAATACTGCCGCTTTCCAAAATCCGGACCTTCTTCGCGCCGCCGCAGAAATTTACGGTTCTCAATGTATTGTATGCGCGGTGGATGTGAAATTCCACCCGGAAAGACAAAGATTCGAAGTGTTCTTGCACGGCGGAAGAACCGAAACCGGAAGATACGCATTGGACTGGGGACAAGAAGCCCAAGAAAGAGGTGCTGGGGAGATCCTACTCACCTCCATGGATCGCGACGGGACCAAAAAAGGATTCGATATCCAACTTTTAAAATTATTTTCTTCTAATTTAGAAATTCCTATTATTGCAAGCGGCGGGGCCGGAAATCCGGAGCACATGGTAGAAGCAATCCTGAGAGGAAAGGCCGACGCAGTTCTTGCAGCATCTATCTTTCATTTTGGAGAATTCACAATCCAAGAAACGAAAGAAAATATGAGAGAAATGGGGATCAAGGTCAGACTCTGAGGCCAACCGGAATTTGGAATCTACATTCCGCCCCGTGAGTGTGGGAATTCAACTTGATAGTTTCGGAATTTTTTGATATAGGAGTGGGCAGACAATTCTCCCACGAGCCACTCCCCGCCACCCAAAGCTAGGGTGGGGGCAGCCTCCGACGCGTAGGAATTCCAACACGCACAAAAAGCTACTTCATATAAGCTGAAAAATTTCGAATTAAGGACCGACCTGTCTTCGGTCTTCTTTCATAATGCGTTTACAATCGTAAGCACTTCAGCAAACACATTATTAAAATGTGTTTTCACTTTTGTGAGTCCCCCACCTGTTCCACCCTCATTTCTGAAAGACATTTGAGAATGGTCCATATCACTCACAGTATGTTCCGTTCCAGCTCTGTTATTTAAAAGCGCTGACTTTAACGGAACAATTCCATCAGAATTAGAAAATACCGGGTTCCCATTTGTAATTACTGTACAAGCGGCTTGGTAGGTGGCTGCATGATCAGGACCAGTACAATTCGCGGTCCCCATATCTCCTCCATACACTGTCGTAATAGAGTCTTTAGAAGTATTTGCGATCATACTTTCTAAGAAGAAGTTAAATGCTTGGTCGGTCCCGTCAGTGATTGGCGGGGTAATCGCTGTTACTCCTGCACTGATCCCGTTTGTATAAGCAAGACCTTGTCCACCAGGAGTATCAGTCATAAATTTAATGATCGTCCCGATTGTGTTCAAGTTCCCGGTGTATTGCGGAGAAGAATACGGAGATCCGTAATAAGGAGTTCCTAAACTTACGATATGATCGATCACATTCTCCGTATTATTTGCATGTTGGATTGCTGCTCTGGAAACAAGTCCTCCCATGGAGTGTGCGACTACCACCACTTTATCGGAAGAAGTAAAAGCTGCGTTTAAGGAATCTATGAATCTTCTTCCATTTACTTCAATGTAATCAGAAGTTCTATAAGTAAAAACATAGATCTCGAAAGTATCGTATACACTGCTACTATAACCACCCGGGAGATCGGTAGTTTGAGTAATAAATGCGAGGCCTTGGTTCCAAGTCCCAAGTAAGTTGGCTACCTTCTTATTAAAATCAGTAGGTGGATCTGTTTGCCTTTCTGCAAAATCCCAACCGTGAATGAGTACAATTTTTGCTTTTGAATTATCCCTCTGGAAATATGGATCTTGGAAGTAGAGGGGAGAAAGGCTGCCTACCGCCATGTCCGGAAACACAGTCGAGAATTTATACAACGCGTGGTTCTGTTCCGCAAAAAATGCAGAAATGATATAATCCTTAATTTGCTCACCGACAGATTTGCTGTCCGAAGGAGTGAGTCTGTCCTGGAGATAATCGCAGCTCGCGAAAGATAGAAGTGTAAAAAATAAAAACAGAATTCGGAAAGATAAAAATCTTTTCATATTAAAAGACCCAATACAATTTCAAAGTCACATGAAGTATCGTTGTAGGAATTCCTACAACGCAGGCAAACTAATGATTTGAACTACATGTTCTAGAAAGTTTGGGACCGATCGCCAAAAACCGCAAGCTAGAATTTGAAGAAGCTTATTCATTAATATCGTAACAGAAAGGAAATAAATGTTTGAATAGGATTTACTTCGGTCGGTTTTTCAAACGATCCAATACAATCCCTGTGGCGACTGTCACATTTAAAGAGGAGATATGACCGTGAAGTGGAATGCGGACAGTAAAATCAGATTTTTCCATCAGGATCCTTTTTAGACCTTCTCCTTCATTTCCCATCAAGATCACGAGTTCTTCCCAAGCAGGAATTTTGGCCCAATCTTCTGTTCCTTTGTCGGAAGTAGAAACCACCCAGAAATTCCGTTTTTGCAATTTTTCTAATATTTGTGCCAGGTTTCCGACTTTAAAAACATTTAGATAGGCAAGTGCACCTGAGGCAACTTTTTCCACTGCAGGTGTGATCCCTGAGGAATCTCTATCAGGAATGAGAACTGTTTCGACTCCGAAACATTCCGCTGTTCTTAAAATATTTCCTAGGTTACCTGGATCTTGGATACGATCCAAAACAAGAATAGGACCCTTACAATTCTCCAGATGAGAATCGAACGATTTTTTATCTCCTTGGTGGAGTTGTATCCTAAGTGCAAGCACTCCCTGGTGATTCACACCGGGAGCCATTTTGTCTAACTTACTGGGAGAAGCTTCTTTGATTAGAAGTTTGTCTCCTAATTCGGATAAAATTTCTTCTAATTCTTTTTTGGCTCCGGAAGTTAGCCAAATTTCTTGGAAGGAAAGTTCTGAACCTTTTTCGAGATGTCTTTCCAGAATTTCTCGGATATTTCTTCTTCCGTAGATATAATCCTGGCGGCTCATTTTCTTTTCCAGCGAAGACCTTCTTTTGTGTCTTCGATTATAATTCCTATCTCGTTCAATTTATCTCTGAGTCTGTCTGATTCGGCAAAGTTTTTGTTTTTGCGTGCTTCTTGTCTTTGTCTCACGAGTTCATCTATCTCGGAATCTAAAACTTCTACCTTTTTTTCGAAATTTAAAACACCTAAGATGGAATCAATTTTATAAAATAAATCTAATCTTTTGGCGATCTCATTTTCGTTCGGAGAATTCTGATCCAAATACTGATTTGAATCTTTTACCAATTCAAAAACAGATGCTAAAAATTTAGAAATATTCAGATCATCCGCAAGACTTTCTAAAAATTCATCCCAGGTTCCTGCGTCCACGTTTGCCTGAGCTTGGAATGTTTTTCCGAATTTGGAAAATTCTTCTAATAATCGATTGATACAATTTTGGATCTTGGAAACGGATCCGGCTGCTTCTTCTAATCTTTCTTTTGTGAAGTTTAATTTGCTTCTATAATGTGCAGAGAGTAGAAGAAACCGAATGTTTTTAGGTTCTGCTCCTTCCTTCTCCAAATCTCTTAGGGTGAAAAAATTCCCCTTGGATTTGGCCATCTTTTCTCCGTTTACGAGTAAATGTTCAGAGTGTAGCCAATATTTTACAAAAGATTCTTCTGGATAAGCGCCTTCACTTTGAGCGATCTCATTTTCATGGTGGGGAAAGGTTAGGTCCACACCTCCGGTATGGATATCAACTCCGGAACCATACACGTCACGCACCATTGCTGAACATTCTAAATGCCATCCAGGTCGCCCTGAACCTATTTCAGTTTCCCAAGAAGGTTCTCCGTCTTGTTTAGGAAACTTCCAAAGAACGAAATCTCTCACATCATCTTTATCGTATTCGTCCGTATCATAACGGGTTCCGGATTTCATTCCGCTTACATCAATTTTGGAAAGTTTTCCATAATTTTTGAATTTGGAGATAGAATAATATAAACTTCCGTCTTTTTCGTAAACGAGTCCCTGATTTTGGAGATGTTTAATGATCTCTACCATGGAAGGAATGGAATCAGTCGCTCTAGGATAATGTTCTAATTTTTGAATATTCAAAGATTCTAAATCTTCTTGGAACGCTTTGACCCAAGGTTCTGTGAATTCTCTGATTCCTTTGCCTTGGGCTAAGGATTCACGGATGATCTTATCATCAATATCGGTGATATTCATTGTCATATCCGGTTTATAACCGAATGCGATTAAAGTCCTTCTTAGGAGGTCTACGAATAGAAATGCGCGTAAGTTCCCTAGATGTGCGAAATTATAAACTGTAGGTCCGCAGGAATATACTCTGACTTTATCTGGAAACTCTGGACGAAATACTTCTTTGTTTCCGCTAAGAGAATTATGGAAACGGATTTCTTTCATTCAGGGAACAGGATCTCTTTTGCGAATTCCAAATTGGCCAAATTCTGTTTGTCCCCGGCAATTCCTGCTTCGTTCCCTTCTGTAGGATATACCTGCATTCTTTTATCGCAGACTAAATGATTGAATAATGCAAATACAGACTTAGGATGAGAAACTTTATCTTCCATTCCGACTGAAACCAGAGTAGGGATCTTGATCTTTTTGGAAAAATTCAAACTATCAAAATAAGAAAGATTCTTTTTTACCTGAGCTTTTTTGGATTTTGCATTAGCAATCTGTTCCGAAACTTCTTTCGACCAGCTTGTTCCCAATTTTAATTGGGTATCATCCACATGGCAAAAATTAGGAGTTTCTAATATAAGTGCTTTTACTCTTGGAGAATTCGCGGCACCGAATAATGCCATAGAAGCTCCGATACCTTTTCCTGCTAGGATGATCTTATCTCCATCAATTCCGTCGGTAAGTCTTAAAAATTCAATAGTGCGGATCACATCTAAGTAATTTGCTTTTAAGAAGAAGGATTCTTTCGCTTCTAATCCTTTTCTGTAATATCCTGGGGTCCAATCCGGGTCAGGAATTTCTCCTTCTTTCAAAACTGGACGGATGAGTTGTGTGCCATGACCTCGAACGTCTAGGATAAGTTGTGCAACTCCAGCTTCTGTCAGACCCTTTATGATTTGAGGTCTGTCTTTTGCATAATCGTGGAAATATACTAGAACAGGAAGATCCCCTCTTTTTCTTGGGATCACCAAACTACCAGTAAGAGTAGCGTTTCCATAAGATTGGAAAGAAATATCGTAGATGGTTTCTTTTAAAATGGTCCCTTTGAGCAGGGCCTTGGTTTGGTTTTTAACCGGAAAACCTTTGAGTTCTCGGATCGACTCCGCCCAAAAATCGTCCAAATCCGCTGGAGGTGAGAAGGGAGGATAAGTCTGGAAGCACTCGTCGAAACTGATAGCCATCAGAGATACATCGTTTTCATTTCAACGGGGGTGTAAAGTGATCTTTTGCAGAATACAATGTCTGCAGGAGAAGGACAGAAATTGTCATAGGCCCTACACCTCCTGGAACAGGAGTATAATGAGAGGATTTTTCCCAGGCCTTGGAAATTTCGATATCTCCTACGTTTCCTGCGTTATAACCGGCATCCAATAATACTGCTCCCGGTTTGATCCAATCCGCTTTGATAAATTCAGGTTTTCCCACAGCACCCACAACTATATCAGCCTGGGCCACGATTTCAGGTAGGTTTTGGGTTCTGGAATGACAGAGGGTAACAGTTGCGTTCATTTCTGTAAGAAGCATCGCCATAGGTTTTCCCAAAATAGGAGAACGTCCTACAACCACGGCTCTTTTTCCCGCAGGATCAATCCCGTATTCTTTTAGAAGAAGAACCATACCATACGGAGTACAAGGAAGATAGGTTTCCACTCCCATGGACAATTTCCCGAAGGATAATGTAGTAACTCCGTCCACATCCTTCTTCAAATCGATCCGATCGAATGCTGCTCTTTCGTCTATCTGGGGAGGAGTAGGATGTTGTAAAAGAATTCCGTGGGTGTCCGGATCCGCGTTCAATTTATCAATGACCGCGAGTAATTCCTGGGTCGATGTCGTTTCAGGAAGTTCTATTTTTTCGGAGATCATTCCCACCGCGTGGCAGGACTTGACTTTCATATTTACGTAAGTGGCAGAAGCAGGATCGCTACCGACCAGGATTGTTGCGAGTTTCGGGGGCTTTTTTCCGGAAGCCGTGAGGGTTTTGATCTCTTCGGCAATAGAATCTTTTATCTTTTGGGAAAGTTTTTTGCCATCCAGTAAAATCGCAGTCATGGGTTCAAGATTTAGCTTCCGGTCCCGATGTCATCCGAAAATAATCCTTTTCAGTCGGGCAGAATGCTTAAAATAGGATCATGTCCGAAGTTTCTACTATTGACCTATATCGTTTGCCGGAACATGTAAACCAAACTGTACGTATCCAAGGTTGGGTTCATGGTTTGAGAGGATCTAACGCCAGACAATTTTTAAGTCTGAGAAATTCCGGAAAAATCTTACAAGTACTCGCTGAAAAAGAAATTTTGGGAGAAGACCTGTTTTCAGAGATCAAACATCTAAAACAGGAAACTTCAGTCGAGGTAATCGGTAAATTAGTGGAGAATGAAAAGTCTCCCATAGGATTTGAATTGGTTCTTTCTTCTTTCAAGAAGGTAGGAGAATCAGATAATTATCCGATCACTCCCAAAGAACATGGAATAGACTTTTTACTTTCTCAAAGACATCTTTGGTTACGTTCCAGTAAGCAGTTAGCAATCATAAAAGTAAGAAGTGAACTTTCTTATCAGATCCGAAAATATTTCCATAATAACCAATTTACATTAATAGATACTCCTATCTTAACAGGTTCCATTGGAGAATCTGCAGGAACATTATTTTCTACAGAATATTTTGATCTTGGAAATGCATATCTTGCCCAGACTGGACAATTATATTTAGAAACTGCTATATTTGCTCATAATAAAGTATATTGTTACGGTCCAACATTTAGGGCGGAGAAGAGTAAAACCAGAAGGCATTTAACAGAATTCTGGATGGTAGAAGCAGAAACCGCATTTTTAACACATGCAGAAAACCTAAAATTGCAGGAAAATTTTGTAAAAACAGTCATCAAAGAAACTGTGGCTGCCTGCGAGCCAGAACTGAAAGTTTTGGAAAGAGATACTTCTACTTTGCTGGATTATATCTCTAAACCATTCGCTCTTATCGATTATAAAGAAGCTTTAGAATACCTACAATCCCAAGGAGAAGATATAACCTGGGGAGATGATATCAATTCGGAAAGAGAACAGATGCTTTGCCAAAAATTTGGAGGTCCTGTTTTTATCCAAAAATATCCAAGAGAAGCAAAAGCATTCTATATGAAGGTCAACCCAGAGGATCCAAGAACAGTGCTTAACGCGGACTTGATCGCTCCAGATGGAGTGGGGGAGATCATTGGCGGTTCCGAAAGGGAAGAAAGTTACGAAACTATCACTAAAAGGCTAGAAGAAGAAAATCTACCTGTTGAATCTTATGAATGGTACTTGGAGCTCAGAAAATATGGCTCTGTTCCACATTCGGGTTTTGGTCTTGGGACAGAAAGGCTAATTGCCTGGATCTGCGGACTACAACATGTTCGGGAATGTATCCCTTACCCCCGGATGATGGAAAGGCTATATCCTTAAAAAAAATCCGTTAAAAAATCCGGATCTTACCGATACCAAAAATAGAGGTATCGTATGGCTAAAAGTTCAGCCCTTTCCACACAGCTTTCTTTGGAAGAGTCCGCTTGGGAACTCTTTGAGACAGGAGCTTACGAGGAAGTATCTAAACTAGCGGAGAAGAATCCGAAAAACGTTTTCTTAAATCATTTGAGAGCGGTTTGCGAATTCGAAACGAAAACGAATACTGCCAATAATTTTCCTTTAGAAGGAAAAACGGTCCTAACACCATTGCTCGGCGCTTACTTGCATAAAGCCAAAGGGAATGCAAAAGAGGCCGCAGTATTATTTCACGAATATTTCAAGGCATCCTCTAGTCTGGTATCTTATTCAATTTTAACTACAGGTATCAAAGCATGTGAAGAAGTGGGGGCCCACAAAGCATGCGCGGATCTTATCCAAAGATACAAGGCTCTTTGGACTGACGGATATTTTTCCAAGCTGGAATTTTTCTCCCTATATCATTTAAGAAAATTCGAAGAAGCTCTAAAAGTATTCAAAGAAAATTCTGAAAGCCTAAAAGAAGACAGAGATGTTCTGGCTGCTTTAGGATTATGTTTTGTTCATATAGGAAAATTCGAAGAAGCTTGCAATATCCTGGAAAAACTTCCAGGTGCAGGCGAGATCCCTTCTTTCGAAGATAAGGTGATTGAGTATTCGGATAGGATCAAAAATATCTCTAAATACGAAGCTCGGAAAAAAGAACTTTCTAGAAATGAACTCTTAGATTTGGGATACGCGTATTTATTCTCTGAGTCTTATAAAAAGGCAGAAGAAGTATTTACTTCTCTCGTTTCCCTAGAATCACGATAACCCTTCCTTTCAAAAGAGCCTCCCTGGATTTAGGGGAGGCCAAGACCTTCTCCGCATCCTCATTAGAGATAACAAGATCCGCTCCTAATTTTCCCGAAACACCTAAGGCTGTAGTCAAAAGAGGTTTATAACCTGCAACTTCTTCCTTCATTGCGTCTTGCACTTTAGAAAAATAACGAATATATCCGTAATTCACTATCGAACTTTTTTTAACGAAGAGTGGGGTATAGATCGCAACTCCATCTTCATCTCTTATCTCTGAGAATAAAGCAGGCACAACTTCTAAGTGTCTTGCGTCCACGATCAGCCCTGTATAAGAATCTGCAGGATTATGAACTGGATGAGCTTCTGGAAAATTTTCGGAAGAATAGGGCAGAGTGATATGAGAAAGGATCCCCTTTTTTCCTTTTAAGGAAAGAATTCCAGTAGCTACTAAATGATTTCCTTTGAATTGGTTATGGATCTCGATCGGTTCCTTTTCATAAATCTCTTGGAAAATTTCTCGAAAGGATTCATCTTGCGCTATTTTTTCACGGAGTAGAAGATTGGAATCTAATTTTAGATTTTCCATACTTCTATATAAGTATTTCTTAATCTCTTCTTTCGCGGTTTCTTTGGCGATGTTTCTGGCTTCTGTAATATTTTTTGCGGTTCCGATCTTATTATAATCTGGATCGTCCGGATGAAATGAGATTTTAGGAAGTTTGACTTCTACGGTTTTACTAATCTCTCCTGTTCTCCAATTTACGATCGTTTCTGTCTTGTCTTTTGACTCCCAAGCAAAAAGAGAAATTCCGGAGATCAAAAAGAATACAAGGGTTTTAAGTTTCATACCGCTTCTCCGGAAGAGTAATTAGGAAGTTTAGAATATTCTAATTTTAATTGGTTCCATTCAGTGACTCTCTTTGCAGGGGGAAGGGAATTGATCAGATCCGTTCCATAAGACTTGGTCCAGATACGAGAATCTAATAAACTTACAATTCCAGTATCTTTTTCAGAACGGATCAATCTTCCAAAACCTTGTTTGAGCACAGTGGTAGCGTAAGGAAGTTGTAGATCCTTGAAAGGATTTCCACCTTTCTCTTTTAATTTCTCACTTCTTGCCTCGAGAACTGGATCATTTGGAGGTTGGAAAGGAAGTTTTGTTAGGATCACAGATCTGAGTTTATCACCTCTGATATCTACTCCCTGCCAAAAGGAAGATACACCAAAAAGAACGGCATCCTTTTCGGCTAAAAACCTATTTTTGGCTGCTTCTGGTCCCATCTCCAATTGAGAAATGATAGGTAGATCGGTAAGAGGTCTGATCGTTTCTATAATTTCATTCAAAGATTTGTTTGAAGTGAATAAAACGAATGCTCCTCCTTTGGTAAGTTCGATGAGTTTTAAGATATAACGAGAAAGGTCAGCTGCATTTCTTTCAGCAGATTCGGTCGCATCCTTGATGTCTTTAGGTAAAAATAAAAGTGCATTTTTCTCATAAGGAAAAGGAGAAGCCACAAGTTTAGAACGGGAAGGTAATCTTCCGATTCGATCTGCAAAATAACTTAGATCACCTTTATTGGTAGAAAGTGTAGCAGAAGTAAATACCATACTTTCAGTTCTGGGTTCTAAAACTTCTCGTAGGATTGTTTCGGATTTTAAAGGTTGGGTCAGAAGTTTAGGGAACATCTCTTTTGTTTTTGTATTCGGGGGATCTGCCCAATATACTCTTTCTCCCTCATCCATCGTGCGAAAAAGATGTAAACCTTCCGCGATTTGACCTATACGTCCTGAAGACATTTCTAGCTCCATCGCAATCTCTTTTTCTTCTATCTCATCACTATCTTTAGAATATTTTTTCAATTCTATAAGAAGTGCTTCTTGCAAAGAATCTAATGCAGCTTCTAATTCTCCACCGTCCATTTTTAATGGCCTACGAATTCTTTGAGAGCCGTAAAAGTTCAGAGGAAGTTCTCCTACTACCTTATTAAAACAAAGGAAAAGTTTTTCTCCTGCATGGTTTGTCAGATCATTGATCTTAGGAGAATTTAGTCTTGCGCCCAAGCCTGATTTTTTCTGGGAATTCCAAATGCCTTGTAATAGTTTTTGGATCTCTAAAGAAGATAATTCTATTCTGAATGCGTTTCCTAAAACTTCAGGGAAATTATGGGCCTCATCTACTACTATCTTTTTGAAATCCGGAAGAATATTAAAATCGGATGCTATATGAGCTGCGAGTAAAGAATGGTTTACGATCAGTAAATTTGATTTTTGCCATTTAGCTCTTTCTAAAAAATAAAAAGAATGCGAGAAGTTAGGACAACTTCTTCCTAAACAAGAATCTGCTTCTCTTGTTACCTTGGACCAAAAATCAGGAGATGCATATCCATCATATTCTTGCCTTCTTCCTGATTCTGAATTAGAAACCCAATCCTTAAAAGAATTTAAATGTTCCATCATCTCAGGACCGAAGGTTCCTTGCGTAAGAACATTTCCTAATTTTCTTTTGCAGACGTAATTAGAAGCTCCCATCGCAATTTCAGCTTTCACTTCTTGTCCTAAAATTTGGGAAACAAGGGGAATATCTTTTCTTATGAGCTGGTCTTGGAGTGCTTTCGTTTCGGTAGAGATGACTACAATCTCTTCTCCTTCTAACGCGCTGATTGCTGCAGGGATTAGATAGGCTAAGGATTTTCCAACACCAGTTCCTGCTTCTACGATCAGATGTTCTGAGCTAGCAAATGCTTGTTCTACACTATTTGCCATTTGGATTTGACCGGATCTGGATTCGAAATCGGGCCAGAGTTTGGAAAGTTTTTTGAATTGTTCTTCTACTCTACTCAAAACACTCACGCTTCCCTGGTTCGGAAAAGTTTGATCACACAATATAAGGATAGAAGGGTTACCAAACCTAAAGAAATCCACATGATAAGTGCTCCATCCAAGGTCAATTCAGGAGAAACTGACCCGAATGCTTTCTTGATAGAAGCGGTTTCTTTGTAAGGAAAAATATTCATAAAGAATGCCAAAATCAGTATAAAACTTCCTAAAAAGATTGGTAGCACTTTGTTCGTGGATTTATCTTTTGCTTCCTCTTTGCCCTTTAGGCTGAGATGAACGAGTAGGTATACGAGTCCAAACACTACGATAATTGCCAGGAATACATAACGAGAGATCAATGCTTGGAATTTTGCTTCTTCAGGATCTGTTCCGGCTGCCGCATTTGCGATCATCCAATCCACATCCATCTTATTGATATAAGATCCAAGGTTTTGGTAGAGAAACATTCCGAATACGATCAGCAAAAATGCAGGTGTAATATATTGGATCACCCACCAGAAAAATTTTGGAAGATGAGCCTGTGCACCCTTATGACCTTCTTCCAAACCCTTTTTAGCTCCGATCACCCAACCGAAAATTACGATCTGCAATGTTGCTAAAATATAGATAAGAACTGTTCCTACCCAGAAATCTGCTTGGTCGAGTGCATTGAAGTTTTTGTTAAAATACAAAATTGGGAAAGAAAGTCCGAATGTGAAAATGAAAAGTATAAAACTGGAAGTCCTTCTTCTGATATGAAACGCTTCTTCCAGAAATACGATCACAGGCTGTAACATTGTTACGGAAGAGGTGAGTGCCGCTAAGAATAATACA
Organism: Leptospira saintgironsiae; assembly: GCF_002811765.1. NCBI lineage: Bacteria > Pseudomonadati > Spirochaetota > Leptospiria > Leptospirales > Leptospiraceae > Leptospira > Leptospira saintgironsiae. The sequence goes on from NZ_NPDR01000003.1 coordinate 261,716, forward strand.
AAATACCAGATGGCTCCGAAGAATGATCCTCCTGGCATTAACGCAAACACAGAAGGAAGTGCGATAAATCCCATTCCAAAAGTTCCAAAAGAAGTAGCTGAAACTCCTAAAAACAAAAATGCAACTGGGATAGTGATCATTCCACCAAATGCAACTTCTACAAATTCATTTAAAGAAGCTGCGGAAACAGAAGATAAGATTACATCATTTTCTTTTTTTAGATAACTGGAAAATACCAAGGCGATCCCGAAACCGGCGGACAAAGTAAAGAAGATCTGACCTGCTGCAGAGATCCAAACCTTAGCTTCTCCCAATGCAGACCAGTCCGGATTCCACATTTTTGCAAGCCCGAGTTCTATATTATCTAAAGTTAATACTCGAACAAGAACGATGACTGAACAGATTAACATAGAAGGAACTGCGATCTTAGCGAATACTTCCAGACCTTTTGCAATCCCTCTATATACTAAAATAAAGTTCATTAGGAAGCAGGCGAGTGTGGCGTAAAAAATTTTACCTTGTACTGCACTTCCATTTTCCTTTGCGCCCACCAATGTATGGAAGTGATTGGAAGAATTTTGGATAAGAGAATTCAGATCCCCATTCCCGGAATTTAAGCTGATACTACCTGTTACAAAATCGAAAGCGTAAGCAAGGCACCAGGCCTCCACAAAAACATAGTAAACATAAATCATTAGAGGAATTGTAACACCAATCGCTCCAAGCAGTCTAAGAGGAACACCGGAAAGATAGGCACGGAAAAGATTCGGAAAGCTATGACCTTGTTCGCCACCCATTCTTCCCATCACCCATTCGGTGATACAGACAGGAATTCCAACCAGGATAAAACTGATGATATAGGGGAGAAGAAATGCTCCTCCTCCGTTCTGCACAGCCTGTCCCGGAAATCGGAGGAAATTTCCGAGTCCGATCGCTCCAGAGGCAACGGTTAATATGAGTCCAGTACGGGATTTCCAACTTTCCTTGGGCGGTTCTTTAGACATGTGATGAACTTAATCCCAGTAAAATAGTCCTCCTTGTCAAAACGAATTCGGATTTAGGAATGGAAAAAAACGGGACATAATGGAGTTAAAATCTCATATGACTTTCTGGCAGAAATTTATAGAAATATTGCTACCAGACCAGTCTAAGTACCAACTCGAATACAGAATGGATTCGGACAAAAATGAAACTAGATAAGATCACATTAAAATTGAATGAAGCACTTTCAGGCGCTCAAAGCTCTTACGATAAGAACCCTGAGATACAAGAGGAACATATCATTGCTCAAATCCTAGGCCAAGGAGATGGGTTTGCACCTCCTTTGTTTTCCAAACTGGGTTTGAATCTGTCCGAGTTCCGACGCAAGACAGAAGAAGCGATCAACAAACTTCCAAGGGTAGAAGGTCACTCGGAGAAGGGGTTCTCCAGAGCATCTATCTCACTCTTACAATCTTCCGACAAGATACGAGCGGAGCTGAAGGATGAATATCTTTCTACAGATCATGTTCTCTTGGGATTTTTGCAGAATGGTACTTCTTCCCTTCGCCAAGAATTCAATCGATTAGGACTCGATTATCCCAAATTATTAAAAGCAGTATTAGAACTTAGAAAAGGACAACCCATCATGGATGATACTCCGGAAAACAAGGCAGATGCCTTGAAAAAATATGCAAAAAATCTAAATGAGCTGGCTAAACTAGGGAAATTAGACCCGGTAATTGGAAGGGACGAGGAGATTAGAAGGACCATCCAAGTACTTTCTCGCAGGACCAAGAATAACCCAGTCCTGATCGGGGAACCAGGTGTTGGTAAAACTGCAATTGTAGAAGGACTAGCAGGTAAGATCATCCAAGGAGAAGTTCCAGAGGGAATTAAAACTAAGACCATCTATGCATTGGATTTAGGCGCAATGATCGCTGGTGCAAAGTATCGAGGAGAATTTGAAGAAAGACTAAAAGCTACCCTCGACGAAGTAAAACATAGCGATGGAAATATCATACTATTCATAGATGAGATCCATACACTTGTGGGAGCAGGTGCACAAGAAGGAGCAATGGATGCTTCTAATATGCTGAAACCTATGCTTGCACGTGGAGAACTTCGTTGTATAGGTGCGACGACCCTAAAGGAATACCAAAAGTATATTGAAAAGGATGCAGCCTTAGAAAGAAGGTTCCAGCCTGTTTATGTAAAAGAACCAAGCGTAGAAGAAACAGTTACTATTCTCCGCGGTTTAAAAGATAGATACGAATTGCATCATGGAATTAAAATATTAGATTCTGCGATTGTAGCTGCAGCTAGTTTATCGAATCGTTATATAGCGGATCGTTTCCTTCCGGATAAGGCAGTGGATCTAATAGACGAAGCAAGTTCCAAGATGAGAATAGAAATGGATTCTATGCCGGAAGAATTGGATAAGCTGAGTAAAAAGATCCAATCTTTAAAGATCGAAAAAGAAGCTCTTAAAAGAGAAACCGATCCAGCTTCTAAACAAAGAGTTGAGAATATTGGAAAAGAACTTTCCGAGCAAGAAGAACTATTCAGGAATTTAAAAGCTCGTTGGGATCTGGAAAAATCTAAAATTTCCAAAATCAAGGAAATCAAAGAGGAAACAGATAAATACAAGGTCCTCGAAGCGGAAGCAGAAAGAAGGGGGGAGATCAATAGAGTCGCAGAAATTCGTTATGGAAAATTAATAGAACTTTCCAAAGAAATGGAAAAAGCAAACGCGGAACTCAAAAAGATCTCAGGCTCAGGAAGACTTCTAAAAGAAGAAGTAGATGAGGAAGATATTGCAAATATAGTCTCTCGTTGGACTGGGATCCCTGTATCTAAAATGCTCCAAGGAGAGAAGGTCAAACTTCTCAAAATGGAAGATTCACTTAAGATTAAAGTGATCGGTCAGGACCATGCTTTGGAATTATTGTCTGAAGCGATCCGAAGATCCAGAGCAGGGATTGCAGATCCAAATCGTCCTATCGGTACATTTCTATTCTTGGGACCTACAGGTGTTGGTAAGACTGAAACTGCAAAAGCATTGTCTGAGTTCTTATTTGATGATGTGAATGCAATGCTTCGTATAGATATGAGCGAATATATGGAAGCTCATTCTGTATCCAGATTGATAGGAGCTCCTCCAGGTTATATAGGTCATGACGAAGGCGGGCAATTAACGGAAGCAGTAAGACGTAGGCCTTATTCCGTGATCTTATTCGACGAGGTGGAGAAGGCTCACCCTGAAGTGTTCAATATCTTCCTACAGATTTTGGATGAGGGTAGGTTGACTGACTCTAAAGGAAGGAATATAGACTTTAAGAATACAGTCATCATTCTCACTTCTAATCTAGGCTCGGATGTTCTTAGTTCTACAGAATATTCAGAAGAAGAAAAAGAAAGAATGGTGGACCAAAGGTTGAAAAAACATTTCAAACCTGAGTTCTTAAACCGCTTGGATGAAGTGATCCTATTCAAGTCTGTGGATGAGTCAATGATCGCTAAGATCGCTGAACTTCAATTACAGATCATGGCTAAAAAGGCAGCAGAGAATGGACTTTCAGTGAGTTTTACACCTGCATTGAAAAAACATATAGTGCAGGTTGGTTTTGATCCTGAATATGGGGCAAGACCTTTGAAAAGACTAATCCAAAGAGAAATTGGAAATGCTCTCAGTAATCTTATACTGAAGGGTGAATTCAACGAAGGGCAGAGTATTGTCTTGGATTATTCTGGCGGTTTAGTGTCTGTGAAGTAGGCTGAAAATAAAAAACCCCGGGTTATCATAACCTGGGGTTTCACTAAGCGCAGCACATAGTAAGGGAAAAGAATGTGCAGTATTGCTTACGGGAGTTTGACCTCCCGTGTTCGATTTAGAATTCTACTTTATGTAGAAATAATTCCTCTTTTTTCATTTTTAAAACTTTAGAAGCCATGCTCTTGAAATCTTCAGGCGGCTCTAATAATCCTAACTCCACTTTAGAAAGGAAAGGAGTTGAGACCTTTAATTTTTTAGCCATATCATATTGTTTGATTCCCAATTCTCTGCGTTTTGCCCAGAGTTTATTGGTAAGTCCTTGGCTGAATTCAGGATAAACCTCTTCTACCGGACTTTCATTGAACAGTTTATCTAATGTCGTTTTCAAATATTTAGCGCAAGCCTGTCTGAATTTTTCAGTAGGAGCTTGGCTTCCGGTTTCAATTTTGGAAAGGTAGCTAGGGGATACACCCAGAGCCCTTGCCATATCATATTGCTTGATTCCCCGTTTTTTACGGAGCATATAGATGTGGTTGTTCATTCTTTTCCCCTTTTTAACCGTTATAAAACGACCTTACTTTGCCTCAAGAATAAATTTCCATCATGCTCAACAGGCACTTAAGTATAGAAATTTTTTCCAAAGTCGGCTAATAGTAAGAGAGATAAGAATAAGAATCAAGCATTTGAACTCATATTCTATAAAAAAAGGCGTTAGACTTATAATGAATTGTAGAACACGGTCAGTAGCCCGAAGTATAAAGGTCAATAACCTCTTCGGACTACTGGTTTAAGGGATATCTAAGCTATCTATAACTTAGAGTATACGATCAGATCTTACCTTCTTTCAATCTACTTGAGTCCAGAATGAATTGGTAATCTGTTTTAAGTTTTTGAGTAAGCTCTCTAACGAAGTTTTGTTTTTTAGCTCGGATCAAATCTTCTTTAATTCTCTCTCTAACTTCTCCATAAGGCATAGGAGTTCTGTCTTGAGGGTTATTCGGATTTGATTTAGCATAAGAGAACATTTTGGCAGCTTCGTACTGCTCTCTCATTTCTGCTTCTGAAACAGTTACATCACTTGGAAGTTCTCTTTTGAATACCAAAGGTTGCACAATGTAAAGTTTCATTACATTGAACATATCTTGGAAATCCTTAGATTCTAAAGCATCTTTTAATTCTTGAGAATGGTCCGCTATCTTATACCAAACAAATTGTTGTCTGAAAAATTGGAGCACATTCGCCTTATCGTCTAGTTTAGAAGAATCAAGACCGCTTTGTTTAGCCAGTTGTTCCAATTCATTTAAAACATCTTTGAACTTAACAGTTTCGCCTGTTTTGGTATTGGTTAATAGAACAGAATCATGAGTAAAAGTGTTCAGATTATCTTGAGTGATGTTTGCTTTTTCGAAACCAGCATTTTTCACCAATTGTTCTTCTTGCTCGCTAACTGCGCTGAACAAGAATCTTTTTTTCATGAAGTCTTCGTAACGAGGAGCGATATCATCTACTTTTAGATCTAGATAATTACGTTTTACTTCTGCTTTGATCTGGTCTGAAATGTCTGGAGTCTCAATATATTTTTTAGCGAGACTTTTTAGTTTTCCGAATTCTTTTGAGAAAAATTTTCCAACTCTGGAAGCATAGATTGTTTCTACTCTTTCTACTCTTAAGATCAGGAATTTTTTCTTTCTAGGAGCCTTTGGATCTGCTCCTGGAGGAAGTTGGTCATCGATCTCTTTTAAGATCCATTTTCCTTCATTTTCAGCAGCTTCTTTGTAAAAAGTTAGGTTAGGATCATTTCCGCAATTTAAACATTGTGGTTCTAATAATCCGCCAACAGCTTTGTAAGCCGGTTGATCAGTATGATCTTGTACGTATTGGATAATTTCTTTTTTAGAGGAAAGTTTTTGAATTCCTTCAAAAATACTCTGAGCTCTCTGTCTAGTAACTTCTTCTTCTTTAGGATCAAAAGAGAAAACTGCGATTACTCGAACAAAAGCAAATTTTAATTTACCAACTTGCTCCAACTTCTCCGCTAAATTTCTTTGCAGGAAAGAAGCTGCCATCTGTGGTTTGGAGTATTTTAGAAAAACTGCTAATTCATCTTCGGATACAAGTTTCTTTTCTGTATTGTACAAAGAGATCAATTTGAAAAGACCTAAGGTTTCCAGAAGTTGAGTTTGTTCTTCTTTCGTAGGATGATTTGGCTCTGGCTTGCGTCCGCCTGTATTTAATTGGTAGAAGTTCCTGAGTTCTTTTCTGGTAACAGTGCCACCTTTGAAAGATGCTAATACATCCGAGTCCGAATTACACTGAAAGAGTAATGCCGCCAGGAGGGAGAGTACGATTATTTTTTTGTTCATGTTGTTTTATATAACCTGTTCTTTTCGGATTTCGAAAAGACTAGTATTTATGGATGGTCTTTCGGGCAGGTTGCTGCTTCTTACCTTGGATTTCAACGGATATTTCGCGAGTTAGTCGTTTTTCGTTGTCTTGGTAAAGTCCTTCGGCTGCCCTAGCGCCTGAAGGATTGCCGGAAGAATTCCAATCAGCTGGGGTTTCCTTTGTCTTCATAGAAAGCATCTCTTGTTTTTGAGAAGAGAGTTTATACATCTCCGCTCCAATAGATACTTTTAAAGATTCGGAATAATCCCGGTCTGCTGCAATTCTATCCTTGATCTTGCCTAGTTCGGTCAGGTCCCTTTCTATTTCTTCCGTTTTGCGTAAAAGATGTGCCACTTTAATTTTCATGGAATAAGACCTGGAACTTTAAACTTCAGTTCCTGAGTCTAGGCCCCATGCTGCTTCTTGCAAGTAGGAAAAAAAGAGTCCGCAGGTGAGGATCATCAACTCTTCTCCCGGTTTGGATAGACATATAAGAAAGAAGAAGGTGGAAAATAAGAGGCCGCTAAGATGATCCTTCTTTCCCTTCCAAATGACCCAAAACATTCCTAAAAATAACAGTACTGATTTGAATAGGGAAGGTTCTAAACCAGGATGAGCCGGTTCATATAAGATCCAAACTCCTGTAAGTAAAACACAAAGTCCTAGAATAATAATACGAACCTGTTTCGGAATGGATAAAATTAGAAATAAGGAAAGTGCCGGGATTAGAAATGGAGAAAGTTCCCTTCTGGAAAAAGAAAGGATACAAGAACCTGCCAATATTAAGACACCTAAAGTTTCTCTAAACGCTGGAGAACGACTTCCTAAAAAAGAAAATCCACCTGAGGAGATCATACCCGCAAGACTCAAGGAGACTAAATCTAAAATGGATTCTGCAGCAGTTCCATCCCAAAAGGAAACTACGCATATAGAAGTTGGAAATATTAAGAAATTGAGATTGGGTCTAAGCGTTTTAGAAGAATGGAACTGGGAAAATGCGATTGTAAGACAAAGCACCAAGGACCCGGAGAATGGAAATCCATAGGTTTTGAAAAAGAGATAAGCTGAGGTGAAGAATAGAAAAACCATTTGTATCTATTATGAAATTCCGGTATTCTGACGAATCGAACCGATATGATCCTGAACGAGATTATCATCTCTACGGAAAAGATAGACAGCGTTCAAGTTCTGAAATTGCAGGGTTCTATCAACTCCTTTACGGAGAAAAAATTTAAGGATGCGCTTTCCTTGGCAGTTCGCCAGGGACCGGTCATCATGGATATGGAAGACGTACATTTGGTATCCTCCACTGGGGTCCAGGCCTTAAAGGAAGTCAGCCAATCCAGTTTTTCCAGTAAGAACAAACTCGTCCTTGTAAATATCTCCAAAGCCGTAATCAATGTTTTTAAGATGGCCGGTTTAAGTGGATTTTTCCTAATCGCGAACGACGAAGAGGCCGCTTTAAAGATGGCTTCCAAACGATGATATTCTCAGATCTAAGATGGAATCTCGGAAATAGAAAATGAAATCTGAAAAAACTTCCTCCTTCAATTATTTTAGAAAGGCCTGGCATTTACTTGGTCTGATCATTCCTGCTTTTTATTATTTCGATACATTTCACGGACAATTTTTGTTAGTGTATGCAACCCGTGCAATTATCACAGTTTTACTAATTCTATGTCTTGGTCTTTTGGTATTATTGGAATGGGCAAGGTTTCATATTCCAGTAGTTCAAACTGTATTTGTAAAGTTAGCCGGACCTTTATTAAAAGAAGAAGAGAAGTATAGGATTAACGGGACATTCCCTTATTTTCTTTCTATCACGTTCGTTGTATTTTTCTTCCCACCTGATATCGCAATTCTTTCCCTATTATTCTTAGTGATAGGAGATCCAATGGCCGCTTGGGTGGGAACTCATTTTGGGAAGAATAGATTCTCAAATGGTAAATCTAAAGAAGGAATTTTAGCATTCATTCTATCTTCTACAATCGTAGGACTTTGGTTTATTTATGTAGTTCAATCTGGTTCGAGAGAACTTGGGATCTACCAATTTTCTTCCGGAGAATTTTGGCAGAATGTGATCTTAGTCCTGCCTGCGGTGATCGCAGCTGCTGTTACTGAATTATACAGCGGAACTTATTGGAATGGGATTGTAGACGATAATCTTTTGATACCTGTTGTATCTGCTGTTGTCTTGGGAGTGTTTGCGTATTTTACTTTAGATTTAAGTATAGGCCAGATCTTTTTGAATCCAGCCCAGATTTTCGAAACATATTAAGAAAATTGAATTTTTCTTATCTAAAAAAGTTTTAAGGAGTTTTTTCCGCAGGAAGAACATGATACACAAAGTCAATTTTAGTCTTTGTGTTACCTTTGATCCCTTTTGCAGACCAAGTAAATTCTAAATCTGTAGGAAAAATAGAATTTTCGTAAGGATATTGACCTAAACGATTTTCTTTTTTTTGTTTTTCCTTTACCATAGCTCCCAGATAATTAAAAGAACCAATCCAATCTTCTCCAATTTCGAAACCTTCCATTTTACCTTTTACGCCTGCAAATTCGTACATTGCAAAATAAGTTTCTTGTATCTGTTTTCTTTCTTCAGGACTCATTCTACGATTCATTCTTAAAACGAATCCTGGAGTTTCACGAGCATGGAAATAAAGATAGTTACCTAATTCTTCCCAGGTATTTGGCTTTTTCACATTTGGAATATCTACAGAATACTTTTTGTTCAATGGAGAAGGTTCTCTGCATACCCCATCTCTTGTGAAATAGTCACATAGTTCCACATTGCTAACGGAAAGAACAGAAGGTTCGCATGCTGCAAAGACAATTAGGGATAAAGAAATGAGTTTAACGTTTTTCCAAAGAGCTAACATAAGATTCTCGTAAATTAGTAAAAAAGTATAGAACTTCAGGATGTTTAAAAAATTCGGAGGCCGAACTTTGAGGGATCCATTTTTGTCCCTGGTAGGTATAAATGATCTCTGCAAATACTCCATGGAACATATAGATCCTATGTAGATCTTCTTCCAAGGAAGCTAAAACCAAATTATAAGGAGTCAAATAACCTGGCAATATTCTAATAGATTCATCCGATTTTCTCAAAGTCGTTTGGAATTTAGTACATTCTTTTTGGAGACTCGGAAGTTCTTCTCTGGAAATCCTTCTCTTTAAAGAAAGGATACGAGTAAATCTTCCGATGGGAGAATCCAAAAAGTTCTCGAATTGGTGGGTCCATTTTGGAAGTGGTTTGGATTCGTATAAGGCTTGAGAGAATGTATCTTCTGCTTTTTCTTTTAAACGATAGTAAGCCTCTTCATTTTCATAGGAAACCACTATAAAGAAAGAAGCCGGAAGAGGTTTTTTGGATTTGGAAGATATTTGTTTGGGATTCACTTGTCTAAGCTGGTTTCAGGCAGCAGATTATAATTTGGAATCGAAATAATCCAGCAGAATTTTAGTAAGCCAACGACCATCTGGAAGGTCAGGCTTGGAATCAGCCACAAATCCAACATGCCCCCCTTGTTTGGTCAGGATAGTTTTGAGGTTCGGAAGTTTGGACCAATTGATAGAATTCCATTCGAATAGAGGAACCACTGGATCATCTTCTGCATGGATTAGAATTCCTGGAAGTATGATGGATTGTATATAATTGATACAAGAGTTCTTTTTATAATATTCCATTGCACTAGGATATCCAAAAGAAGGAGCAGTGATCATATCGTCGAAGTCGAAAAATGTTTTTATTTTTTTGGAATTTTCCAGCTGCAAAGGAGTCAGGTCTAAAATCCCTTCTTTGATCTTCTTCTTAAAACTACTGATAAAATGATTTCTATAAAATCTTCCGGAAAGTGAATCTATAAAATCACAATTTTTGGCAAGGTCCAGAGGAGGGGAGACCGCAGAGAATGCGAGTGCCTTATGATTTCTGGATTCTCCAAAAAATTTCAGGACCAAATTTGCTGAGAGAGAAAATCCAGATACATAGATCTTTTTGCTCAGATATTCATGAATATAATCCAGAACATCTTGTACATCTTCAGACTGACCTGCGTAATATGATTTACGAGCAAATCCTCTTCCTCTTCCGCAATTTCTCAGATTCATACGGATAACTCCGTATCCTCTTTCGAGTGCAGAAGTAGCGAGAGATATTAGATAAGAACTTTCTGAATCACCTTCCATCCCATGGATCATGAGTATATAAGTTCCATTGGAAGGAATGGCACTCTTACGATAAGAAGAAACAGGAGGGTTATGTTCTAACCAGAGTTTGTCTCCAGATTCTCCGCTTACTGTAAGAAGAATGTCTTCGCAATAATAAGAAATCCTGAGTGAATTTTCAGGAGGGAAAAGTGTATTGTAAATAGTTTGGGCGTGTTTTCCTGAAACGAATCTTTTAGGTCGAAAATGTGAAGTTTCCATAAATCAACGGATTTCGTTTTCTTTAAAAAACTCTTTCCACTCTTCTTCTTGTTCTTTTTTTAAAGGGAATTTTTTATCTAAGAACTTTCTGAATTTTTTCAGGAAAACTTTTCCCTTCTCTCTGATCTTTGAATCATCTGGAAACATATCTTCCAAATAAAAATTTAAGAACTCATCCAGTTCAAAACCGCCTAGATCAGAGACTAAAATTTTGTCGGAAGTATGTTCAGGGTTCTCAAATAATAATTCAGAGAATTCCAGAAATAGGGAAGGCATTTCTTTATCTGAAGAAGGAGCTCCTTCCGGAATTGTTTCCAGAAAGGAGCGAACGGTTTCTTCTAAGGAAGAGGGACCAGACAAGTTTATAAAACCTTAATTGGATGGTTTAGGAAAGTCTATTGTGGTTGCGAGTGAATCTACGATACCATACTTGATCGCTTCATCCGCATCCATATAATAATCTCTATCCGTATCTTCTTCCAGTTTTTCAACAGGATGTCCACAAGCTTCAGCAAGTATTTGATTTAATCTTGCTCTTGTTTTTAGAATTTCTTCTGCATGGATTTGCAGGTCCGTTGCAGGAGCAACGATCTGGCCGCCTATACTTGGTTGGTGGATCATCACTTTACCGTTAGGCCAAATAGATCTTTTTCCTTTTACACCTGCTGCAAGAAGAACCGATCCCATGGATGCGGCAAGTCCCATACAAACAGTATGTACCGGAGAAGTGATCATTTTCATTGTATCATAAATAGTGAGTCCGGAAGTAACAACTCCACCTGGACTATTGATATAGAATGTAATTTCTTTTCCTGGATCCGCCATTTCCAGATAGAGTAGTTTGCCTACGATGTCTTTTGCGGATTCATCGGTAACCGCACCCCATAAGAAAATTTTTCTATGGTCGATGAACTTTTTGGAAATTTTGCTACCGGCTAATTCTTCAATTACTTCGGTGATTTTTTCTGTCTCAGACATTATGGCTCCCTTAAGCAGCGGTTCGTTCTTCCAGTTTCTTCCTCCGTAATTTCCTGAAAACTCCAATAAATACGAAAGCTACAAAGGAAACGTAAAAAAAGCGAAGCAACTGGATCGGAGGGACCGGCATATCACGGTCCGCTCTTAAAGCAATTAGACGGGAGGCAAGGACCGGACGATTCTCCGCTTTTGGTTCTGGCTCCCTAAATTTGATAATTTGTGCGTTTTCGGAGAGAAGATAATACTTTCTGGCCTCTTTCTCCAATGCGACCTTATCATCGCGTAGAAGTTTCTGCCTTTCTTCTAATTGTCTATTTTCATACTCCAGTCTTTCCACATCTAAACGAAGGCTGGAAAGACTGGTTTCTAGGGTAGACCTTACGACCAAACCTGACTCTCCCAATACCGTGAAGTAAAACATTCCGGAAAGGAAGAGTAGAAGTAAAAACAGTTTGTTCGCCAGATTCATACCCATAGAAGTTTAAAGATTATAGAATGTATTTCTCCCTTTGTAAACCGCAGAAGAACCTAATTCTTCTTCGATTCTCAAAAGTTCGTTATATTTAGCGATCCTATCGGTTCTGGAAAGGGAACCAGTTTTGATCTGGCCCGCGTTCGTACCTACCGCGATATGCGAAATAGTTATGTCCTCAGTCTCTCCGGATCTATGGCTGATCACATTCGTATATTTGGCTTTTTTAGCCATATCGATGGACGCCAATGTTTCGGATAAACTTCCGATTTGGTTCACCTTGATCAGGATGGAATTGCCCACCTTTTGGGAAATTCCCTGAGAAAGTTTTTCTATATTAGTAACGAATAAATCATCACCTACGAGTTGGATCTTCTTACCCAATTTCTCGCTTAGAAGTTTCCAACCTTCCCAGTCGTTCTCATCCAGACCGTCTTCAATAGTAATGATCGGATACTTTGAGACTAGATTTGAATAGTATTCTACTAATTCTGCGCTAGAGAACTCTTTATTTCCTTCTCCACCCAGAACATACTTTTTCTTGGTTTTGTCGAAAAACTCGGAAGAAGCAGCATCCAGACCTAATAATACGTCTTTCTCTGGCTTATAACCCGCTTTTTCGATAGCTTGGAGAATTACTTCTAGTCCTTCCAGGTTGCTTGCCAGGTCAGGTGCGAATCCGCCCTCATCTCCGACTGCAGTATTCAATTTTTTGGATTTAAGAACTGACTTAAGGCTATGGAAAACTTCTGCCCCAACTCTAAGAGCTTCACGGAAACTATTTACTCCCACAGGTAGGATCATAAATTCTTGGAAGTCTACGTTATTGTCTGCATGAGCTCCACCGTTGATGATATTCATCATTGGAACAGGAAGTTCTTTTGCAAAATTTCCGCCTATGTATCTGTAAAGTGGCAGTCTTGTATGAGAAGCTGCTGCTTTTGCTACTGCAAGGGAAGTTCCAAGGATCGCATTTGCACCTAATTTGGATTTGTTTTTGGTTCCGTCCTTATCCAACATCAGGGAATCAATTCTGTTTTGGTCTAAAGCGTCTTCACCGATCAGAACGTCTTTGATCTTTACATTTACATTCTCAACTGCTTTCAGGACACCTTTTCCTAAATAACGGGATTTATCTCCGTCTCTTAATTCTACTGCTTCGTATTCTCCAGTGGAGGCTCCGGAGGGGACTGCAGCTCTGCCGAATGAGCCGTCTTCCAGTTTAACATCTACTTCTACCGTAGGATTTCCTCTGGAATCCATGATTTCGCGGGCGCGGATCGCCGAAATTTTGGAGGATTGGGCCATGTGATTCTTATAATACCTATCTCTTATAGATTTTTCCTGAAATCCTTTTGTTACGGGGAAATAAATCAAGCGGGAAAAGGAGGAAAAAAGATTGCCTGGACAGGCTATAAAGATAGAAATCCATCGATGAAAACGACAGAAAAGCATTCTATATTCTTTCATATATCCTTCACAATACTATGTATCATAGTATTATTACTTCCGATCCCTGCAACAACCGGTTGGAGAATGTTTTTTTTGGTCTTAGCGTATAATGTTTCTCTGCCAATCGTTGCTCAGGTCTGGGACCACGATCGTTGGATGGATATTTTCCTTTTTGTATTGCCTGTTAGTATTCTACAAGTTATCCCTGATTGGTTCTTATCCAAAGTGCTCGGGGTTTTAGTATTTCCTCAGGACGGATTTTATAAGTTTGGAACTGTTTCCGCTTATATGGCAGGACTTTGGACCGTCCCACTCTTTATCATAGTATATGTTTCTACTAGATTCGAGAAAAGATATCCTGAAGCAAATCCAATCAGCAAATATTTGTTAGCTGGAGGAAGTGCATTTGTGATCTTCTTCTTATCCGAAGAATTTATGAGAATGATCCCGGTTTGGTATGCACAGAATGTTTCAATGATTGGGCATACTGCGATCTATGTTTTATTCCCTGAATTTGTATTGGGAATATTTGCTACATTCGCATATTTCCATACAGAGCATAAACCTTTTAGAACAAAATTACTTTGGGCCATTCCAACCATGTCTATCTATCTGGGAGCGCTTTCTTTCAGTTATTTATTTGTAGAAGGTGTCTGGAAAGTCTAAGAAAGAATGAAAGTTCTGACTAAAATTTCAGAAATCAAAGATTTAGTCTCGGATCGAAATCCAGAAATTTTCAGTCTTCCTCCTGAGTTTTCGGAGAAGGTGGATATAGATCCCGATTATTCTTATACTATCCAAAAAGAGTTCAATGTAGAAGGGAAGGCTACCTTCGAGAATAAAACATCGATAGTTAAAGTTAGTCCCGCTCAGAATGGAAGATCTGGTTTTAGCTGGAACGGGATTCGTTACGATCTGGACAGCCAAAAATGTATTAAAGGAAATCATAATATACAATTGGGGGAAGTTAAAGTAATAGAACATCCTCTTGCTTGGATGTTGGCTTTTGGGGTCTATGCAGATTTTACTTTAACTGAATCCAGTTTTCCTACATTCGATTATTGTGATCAGGTCTATATGGACCAATCCAAAGGAAATCTGAAAATATTAGAAAAAAGGAAAAAGATCTCTATATCTTCTCCATTTGCTTTAGTTTGGGACAAGGGTTATTGTATTTTAGAACCAGCGACACAGGATTCAAAAGGCCTTTTGATAGACCACCAAGTAGAATATCCTGGAACTACGGTAGGAAAATCCAGGATTGTGACTGAACTAACTCCAGAAAACTTTTCTTATTTCGGGGACGCAAGGACCACTGCATTTCGTAACAAAAAAGATGCGGAAAGTTTTTACCAAATTGGACTGGCTGGAGGATTAAAAGATTATCCATTCACTTTGGAAAACGTATTACTTTTAGATGAAGATAAAATTTATAATATTCGGGACAAATTTAAAGATCCAGGATCAGATTATAATTTCGAATTCATCTGTCATGAACTGATAGATATCGTTTCTTGGTTACGTTTTGTAGAAGAAAAGTATGAAGGGAAATTTTTCGGAAAGATGACAACATTTCTTTTTGATCATCACAAACAGATAGATATCGCTCAATTTTCCTGCAATCCGGAAGAGTTAGAAAAATATGGGATCCGGATCGGAAATTAATTTCGGGCAAATGATTTCCAAAAGCCTAAAACTACTTGTAATAGAAACGGTTTCGTTTTAAAAAATCAAAACAGTCAAAAAATTTTATATAAAGAGGTTTCCAATGCGGATCGGAATATTACCGCTCTTATTTATCCTAATGATCGCAGTAAACTGCGTAGCATTAAATACTACTGGATTAACGAATCGTTATAAAGGAAGTGAGGCAAAGGATAAAATTCAAGAAGCGGCTACTGTCGCAGCTCAATTATACGCGATTGGGACAGGAGATTTTTCAGGCTCCACATATTTGAATAATATCTATCTTCCTCCAATTCTGGCAGGGATCCAACCGGGCGAGTATTATGCTAAGGAAGATGTGAATGCTTGTGTGGAAGAGATCAAATTGTTCGGAGCCTTAAAACTACAACCTGCTGTTGCAGTTCTATTTGGGCAATGTTCAAATCTCCAGCCTGACAATAATGTGTACGGAAACGTAAACTAGTTCCTTTTCAATAACTCTTCCTCGGTCCTAATCGGGCCGGGGACAAATTTCCCCCAGTAAAAGGCTTTTCACCGGGTCCTTCTCCCTGGACTTTGTTTTTAGCAATGTCCGATCGCCAACAATTCATCCGCAATTTCTCGATTATCGCCCATATTGACCATGGTAAGTCCACTTTAGCTGACAGACTTTTGGAAATAGGTAGGATCACTGATGATCGGACTAAAAAAGACCAGATCCTGGACTCCATGGATATTGAGAGGGAGAGAGGGATCACGATTAAGGCGAACAACGCCACTTTCAATTATACCGCAGCTGACGGTAATACTTATACGATGAACCTGATCGATACTCCTGGCCACGTGGATTTTACCTACGAAGTATCTAGATCCTTAAAAGCATGCGAAGGTGTGCTTCTTATAGTAGATGCAAGCCAAGGAGTAGAAGCACAAACTCTTGCGAACCTTTATCTTGCTATGGAGCAAGATTTAGCAATCATCCCAGTTATGAATAAAGTGGATCTTCCCGCAGCGGATGTGGAGAAGACCAAACTTCAAATCGAAGATAGTTTAGGTTTGGATGCAGAGAATGCTGTGGCGATTTCTGCAAAAACTGGACTGAATGTACAAGCGGTCTTAGAAGAAATCACAAGACAAATCCCTTCTCCAAAAGGGGATCCAAAAGGTCCTCTTAAAGCACTTATCTATGATTCTTATTTCGATCCTTATATGGGAGTTGTTATCAAGATCAGGGTCTTCGACGGTACCGTTAAAAAAGGGGATCGTATCCTTTTAATGAGCAGCCAAAAGGATTTTACAGTAAACGAAGTTGGTATCAAAGGAATTGGTTTAACACCTACAGATTCTCTCACTGCGGGAGAAGTAGGATATATCATCGCTGGTATCAAAAAAGTTTCTGATGCAAGAACTGGAGATACTGTAACCTTATATTCTAATCCGAGTACAGAAGCAGTTCCTGGTTATAAAGATGCAAAACCTATGGTATTTGCCGGATTATTTCCTATTATGGGAGAACAATTCGAAGAACTCGTAGATGCGATCGAAAAAATGAAACTGAATGATGCAGCGCTTGTTTATGAAAAAGAAAGTTCTGCCGCATTAGGGTTTGGATTCCGTGTCGGATATCTTGGACTTCTCCACATGGAGATCGTACAAGAAAGATTGGAAAGAGAATTTAATCTTGATCTGATCACCACTGCACCTTCCGTAAAATATACCATCCGAATGAAAAACGGAGAAGTATTCGATATAGATAACCCTTCTAAATTTCCTGATCCAGTTTTTATAGAAGCTACTGAAGAGCCTTATGTAAAAGCTTCCATCATCACTCCAAATGAGTATGTAGGGAATATCATGTCACTCGCGATCGATAAAAGGGGAGTCCAATTGGATACAGTTTATCTTTCTCAGGATAAGGTTCAGTTGACCTACGAGATCCCTCTTGCTGAGTTAATTTTCGAATTTTATGATAAACTAAAATCTTTAACCAGAGGATATGCTTCCTTGGACTATGAGCCTTGCGGTTATAAGGCTTCGAGACTTGTTAAAATGGATATTCTGGTAAATGGAGAATCAGTGGATGCACTCTCCATGATTGTCCACTCTTCCAAAGCAGAGTCCCGTGGTAGAGAGATCATTGAAAAATTAAAAGAAATCATTCCTCGTCACCAGTTCATGATTCCAATCCAAGCTGCAGTGGGAGGAAAAATCCTCGCGAGAGAAAGTATTTCTGCTCTTCGTAAAAACGTAACTGCTAAATGTTACGGCGGAGATATCACCCGTAAGAAAAAACTTTTAGAGAAGCAGAAAGAAGGGAAGAAGAGGATGAAACAGATCGGAAACGTTGAAATCCCTCAAGAAGCCTTCTTAGCGGTCTTGAAAACAGGGGATTAATTTTTGAAAGACTCCGTTTTGCGTCCCCGCAGAACAGGAGTAGATTCCGTTCTTAAAACTCATTCCTCCGAACTATTTATCAAAAGAGAAGATCGGATCTTTTTCTCCCAAGGGACAAAAATCCGCAAATTACTCGGGATTTATAGAAGCTTAGAATCGAAACTCCGTTCCGGCGAAATCCAGAATATCATTTTACAAGGGAATTTGCATTCGAATGCGATTCTTGCTGGGAGTTTATTTTTTAAGTTTGTCGATGTGCCTACAAAAATCCTGGGATATTCCAGGGATCCAAAGTTAATTACTCCTGCTTCTATCATTTCTAAACGATTTTCAGAGCTACAATTGTATCCGACTAGGAAGGAATGGGAGAAAGCTGTCGAAGATACTAGAAAATCTCTTCTTACCAACCAAGCCCTAATTCCGGAATTTCTATTCACATCGTTTGCCCTGGAAGGACTCACTTCTATCTGGGATGAAATAGATCATAGTCAGTATGATCGAATTGTTTTAGATGTTGGTTCCGGACTTACTTGGCTCTCTGGAATTCTTTGGGGAAAACTTCCTATAACGGGAATTTGTCTTGGCTTAGAGAAGAAAAAGTTTGGGCCTTGGATGGAATCAAATCTGTCGTCACTTCGACTTTCGAAATTAAACCTTCCTTATGAAAGCCTAATCGATCCTCAGGAAAAACTAAAAGCCAATTTCTCCTATGGAAAAAAAGGGAATATCTGGTTAGAAAAATCTAAAGACTATCAAAAACGATTTGGGATTTATTTGGAGCCAATTTATGGGGCAAAGTCTATTAGCATTATTGAATCTATGATGGAAAAAAGAGAATTAGAAGGGCGAATTTTGTATATTTACCAAGGGGGAATTTTACAAGGAGGGGTTTCTTCTATTCTTTAATTATTCTTCGCTAAAAACAAAAAAGGCCCTCTTTCGAAGGCCTTCTTCTTATTAGGAAATCCTAATTCTTAAGAAAGAATAAATTCTTTGTTTAGAACTCGGATGAAATCCCGTTTGATATCTTTAGGGCAAGCAGCTTCGCATTCGTACTGGTTTGTACAATTTCCGAAACCTTCTTTGTCCATTGCATTTACCATGTTTTTCACACGTTCTTTTTTCTCTACCTGGCCCTGAGGAAGTAGTGCAAGGTGGGAAACTTTTGCAGAAACGAATAACATCGCAGAAGCATTTTTACAAGAAGCTACACAAGCACCACAACCGATACAGGTTGCCGCGTCCATTGCAACGTCAGCATCCTTTTTGGGAATAGGTAATGCGTTTGCGTCAGGAGCTCCACCTGTATTGATACTTATGAATCCTCCTGATTGGATGATCCTATCAAAACCACTACGATCCACTATCAAATCTTTTATAACTGGGAATGCTTTCGCTCTCCATGGCTCTAAGTAAATAGTGTCTCCATCTTTAAAACTTCTCATATGAAGTTGGCAAGTGGTCACACCAGGAAGAGGCCCATGAGCCTCTCCATTGATCATAATATTACAAGAACCGCAAATACCTTCTCTACAATCGTGCTCGAACGCAATCGGATCATCACCTTTTACGATCAGGTCCTCGTTAACTACGTCTATCATTTCTAAGAAAGACATATCAGGAGAAATATCTTTGGCATCGTAGTTTACGATCTTGCCTTTCTCTTTTGCGTTTTTCTGTCTCCAGACTTTTAGTTTGAGGTCCATTATTTGTAGCTCCTCGTAGCGAGTTTAATATTCTCGAATTCCAGTTTTTCTCTGTGCTCCGTAGGTTTTGCGCCTACTCCTTTCCATTCCCAAGCAGTTGCATGACAGAATTTATCGTCGTCACGTTTTGCTTCTCCGTCATCCATCTGGTGTTCAGTACGGAAATGGCCTCCACAAGATTCTTCTCTTGTAAGAGCATCTAAGCAGAGAAGTTCTCCGAACTCTAAGAAGTCCGCAACTCTTCCTGCTTTTTCCAGGGATTGATTTAGATCAGAGCCCGAACCAGGAACGTTTACATTTTTCCAGAATTCTTCTCGGATCTCAGGAATTTTCACGAGAGCTTCTTTTAAGCTCTTATCGGTCCTTGCCATTCCGCAATTATTCCACATGATCTTTCCGAGTTCTTTATGGAAAGAATCAACAGTTCTCTTACCTTTGATGTTAAGGAATTTATTGAGTTGAGTATTTGCGTCAGTTTCTGCCTTTTTGAATTCGGCATGATCTGTAGAAGGAGTTTTTCCGAATCCTACTTCTGCCAGATAATTTCCGATAGTGTAAGGAAGAACGAAATATCCATCAGCAAGACCTTGCATCAGTGCAGAAGCTCCAAGTCTGTTTGCTCCGTGGTCAGAGAAGTTTGCTTCGCCAATCACGAATAAACCTGGAAGATTACTCATCAGGTTATAATCCACCCAGAGTCCGCCCATTGTATAGTGAACTGCAGGGTAAATTCTCATTGGAACTTTATAAGGATTTTCTCCAGTGATCTGCTCATACATCTGGAAGAGGTTACCGTATCTTTCCGCGATTGTATGTTCTCCCAAACGATTGATCGCAGAGGAGAAGTCCAGATAAACACCTTGGCCGCCTGGTCCTACACCGAATCCTGCATCACAAACTTCTTTTGCAGAACGGGATGCGATATCACGAGGACAAAGGTTTCCATAACTTGGGTATTTTCTTTCTAAGTAATAATCTCTTTCGCTCTCAGGGATATCCGCTGGGTTACGAGTATCTCCTTGTTTTTTAGGGACCCAAATACGTCCGTCATTTCGAAGAGACTCAGACATCAAAGTTAATTTGGACTGATGATCTCCAGAAACTGGGATACAAGTAGGGTGGATCTGAGTGTAACAAGGGTTAGCGAAGAAGGCGCCTTTTTTGTAAGCCCTAAAAGTTGCTGTAACGTTAGAACCTTTCGCGTTTGTAGAAAGATAGAATACGTTACCATATCCACCAGAAGCAAGAACAACCGCGTCGGCAGAATGAACTGATACTTGGCCGGTTACTAGATCTCTGATCACAACACCTTTTGCATGACCGTCGATCACAACCACGTCCAACATCTCAGTTCTTGGATACATCTTCACATTTCCTAAACCGATCTGTCTAGAAAGTGCAGAGTAAGCTCCTAATAGAAGCTGTTGTCCAGTTTGACCTTTAGCGTAGAATGTACGGGAAACTTGCGCTCCACCAAAAGAGCGATTATCCAAATGTCCGCCGTATTCTCTTGCGAATGGAACGCCTTGAGCCACACATTGGTCAATGATGTTTGTAGAAACTTGAGCGAGACGATATACGTTAGCTTCTCTTGCTCTGAAGTCTCCACCTTTGATGGTGTCATAAAACAAACGATAAACTGAGTCACCGTCATTTTGGTAGTTTTTCGCTGCGTTGATACCACCCTGAGCTGCGATCGAGTGAGCTCTACGTGGGCTGTCTTGGAAGCAAAATGTTTTAACATTATATCCTAATTCTGCTAATGTTGCAGAAGCGGAACCACCTGCGAGTCCAGTTCCAATTACGATAACTGTATATTTTCTTTTGTTAGCCGGGTTAACTAATTTGATATGGGATTTATAATCGTCCCATTTTTTTTCCAAGGGACCCGATGGGATTTTGGAATCTAAACTCATTATTGCGCTCCTGGAACTTTCACGAAGTTGAGAAGAATGGCAAGCGGCATAGAAACATTGCCGATGAAGATGGTCAAAGCGTAGAGGATCGCAAATGCGTTCGTCTTAGGCGCCCAGAAAGTGGTGTTAAAACCAAGAGTTTGGAAAACACTCGTCACTCCATGACGCAAATGAAACGCAAGCAAGGTCATCGCTACGATATAGGAAATAGAAACGTAAACATTCTTAAATCCTAAGATCACCATAGTGTAAACATCATGCCTTTGTCTGTCGCCAAGGGTTTCTTGGAGAGCAAAGTTTTCAGGCTGAATCTTACCAATAGTAAAATGAAGCAAATGGTATATTACGAAAGCTAATAATACGGAACCAGTCAGAGCCATATAGCGGGAAGACAAAGTAGCTTGGATCGTACTTTCTTTTACATACCCTACCGGTCTTGCCTTCTTGTTTTCAAGAGACAATTTGAGGGCGTAGTAAACGTGTAATACGAACGCTACTAAAAGGATTCCGCGGGCCAGCCATAATAGTCCGCCTAAATTGTGTAAGAACTCAGCGTAAGTATTAATCTTATCGGGTTCTTGGAAGATCTGGAGGTTCCCCAGCATGTGTACAAACACAAAGCCGAAGAGAATGATTCCGGTAATCGCAACGATAGTCTTTCTACCGATGGACGACCTTAGATATCCAGCTTGAAAATCCATTCAAAATCTCCTGTGAGGATCATGGGAAGAAGTCATCGATTTGTTTGAAGAAGGGAGCAAAAACGAAAGATCGAATTTAGAATCCCTCTACAAAGTAGGATAAAAAACCAGGTTCAGACGAAAAGCACTTTTAAACTTAAAGACAAAAAATGACATTTGCTGAGGAATATTTAGACTTGGTCTCATTTAGTCCGATAGTGCGACGCGAAAATTCAAAAAACCGCAAATGATTTCTAAAGATCCGTTTCAGACTTTGTATCGAGAGCCCCTTCACGAGGGGAGGAAGGAAAAATTCTCCCTTGGAAAAAAGGGAGAAGGACTCGGCTATTTTCTATTCAGAGAACTTAGGCTTTCCCGAATCGCGTTCGGTGGATATAGGATAGGCCTCGAAGATCCGGAACATAAAGAATCTCTACTGCTTGCACTCAAATCAGGAGTGAACGTCATTGATGTTTCAGCGAATTACGGAGATGGAGAAGCTGAAAGTTTAGTGGGGAAGGTCTTGGATGAAAATTTCAAAAAAAGGCATCTTCACAGAAAGGAAATTTTTTTAGTCACCAAGGCTGGATACATCCAGGGAAAAAATATGAAACTCGTGGAGTCCAAAGAAAAGGAGAAGGACCAATTTCCTGAAATCACTTATTACCAACCAGGATGTTATCATTGTATCTCTCCGGAATTTTTGGAAGACCAATTGGAAAGATCCAGAAAACGCCTGGGACTCGCAACCATTGACGCATTCTTATTACATAATCCCGAATATTTCCTAAGCCATTCCGAAAAGAATGGAATTCCAAAAGAAGAAGCCCAAGCAGAATACTATCGTAGGATCAAAGAGGCGTTTCTATTTTTAGAGAAGGCAAGAAAAGAAGGAAAAATCCAGTTTTATGGAATTTCCAGTAATACATTTCCTATTCCGGAAGAAGAATATACTCATACTTCTTTGTCGAAGTGCCTACAAATTGCTGAGAAAATTGCAGGAAAGGAGAATGGATTCGCAGTGGTCCAGTTCCCAGCGAATTGGTACGAAGACGGATTCCTTCGGAATCGAAATTCCGAAAATAAGACTCTACTTGAAATTTGTAGTAACTTCGACCTTCTTCCTCTTATCAACAGACCGCTTAATTCTTTCCAAGCAGGAAAGGGAATGGTCCGACTCTCTTATACTCCTCAGAGCCAAGCTCCAGATCAGTCTAAGATACTACAAATCCTAGAACTCGAGTCCTCTCTTCTTGAACCACTTTCCCAAAATCCGAACCGGAATTCACTTTCCAAACTCTGGCAAACATATGGAGAGAAGGTCCGATCTGAAGAACAATTTCAGGTCCTTCTCCAAAAATCCTGGATCCCTGCTTTGCGAGGAGTCATCGACGAAGTATATTCTGAAAAAGGAAAAGAATCCGCCGAAGAATATCTGAGAGTTTTGAACACCGCGCTTCCATTATTGGAAGAACAAATACAAATTCGTTCTTCAGAAAATTTATCCGGCCTATACGAAAACCTTGTCTCCAGATTTCATTCCAATGGAGAATCTCCGGAAAGTTTATCCTCTCTCATGGTATTTCATCTCGCTTCTCTTCTGGAAAAAGGAACAGTCTTACTCGGAATGAGAAAAAGAAAGTATGTAAGAGACATTCTTCCAATTTTCAAAAAACCACTGCCTGAAATCTCAAGATCCGAATGGGGAGAAAATGGAATTCGATCCTGAAATACTCTCCATATTAGAAAAAGTGAAACAGGGAAACGCGGATGCGAGCTTCGACTACGCATGGGAAGAAGGAAGAAAACTTTATCTAAAAGGAAGATACTTCGAGTTACATGAAGTATTTGAATTTCAATGGAAGAAGGAAAAAGGTGGAAGAAGACTTCTTCTACACGGATGGATCCAACTTGCCATTTCTTTGAATAAAGTATTTGTAAAACCGAATATACGCGGATCTAAAATGCAAGCGGAGAAAGCTAGGGAGAAGTTCTTAAAACTTTCCGAAACTGGAGAACTTTCGCCTTTCGGAGCAGAAGAAAATGGGCTTATCGTTTCCTATTTAAATAAACTTTTAAGCAATTTTGAAAGTGAAGAAAGTTGGGACCTCGAACGAATTAAAGAACTTTCTTTACCTGAAATGAAAGAAAACCCAAAGGAATTGTTTTCAAGTTCTGTTTTCCCAGCATCGTGACTCTATGGAAGTTTCGGATCCTCAAAACAAAAACCAAGAAAGTGGATTTTTCGAATCCGGCGGTTATAAACTCCATTATACAAAGAGAGATAATGGAAAGGGCAGAGCATTACTCTTACTTCATGGATTTATGGATTCTTCTCAAACCTTTTTGTTCCAGGAAGAATATTTATCTAAACATTTCGATCTTTATCGTTTTGATTATAGAGGACATGGAGATTCAGATTGGTTAAGAGAAGGTTTCTACCACTTCATGCTTCCTCTAGTGGATACCACAACATTCATCCAAAAATTTCTTCCTGAAAAATTCCATATACTTGGGCATTCCATGGGAGGCGGTCTTGGTTCTCGGATTGCAGGTTTGTATCCGGAGAGAGTAGAAAGCCTTGTATCTCTAGAAGGTTTTAGTTCTCTCCAAGATCCTGAAAAGGAAAGAAGAAGGTTCCTCGGCTGGTTGGAAAATTGGGAACAAAGCCTTGCAGGAAAAGATAGAAAGCGTCAAAAAAATTTCAAATCTGTAGAAGATGCTGCAGCAAGGCTTGCACCTATCTATCCAAGACTTCCTAAAGAAAGACTTTTAAAGATCACTGAAACATTAACAAGACCTGCAGAAGAGGGAGGTTATATGTGGAAAAGTGATCCTTCTTATAAAAATGGCCCTCCAGTCTTTATAAGTCCTCAATTCACTCGACATCTTTGGCAAACAATTGTATGTAATGTTCTCGTAGTTTATGGGCAAAAAACTCATCTTGCTTTGGATGATAGCAAAGAAGTATTCTCTCATATTAGAAATTTAAAATATACTGAAATAGAAGATGCAGGCCATAATATGCATCATGATCGTCCTGATATTCTCGAAAGCATACTCGAGGAATTCTACGTAACAAATTTAAAGTAAACGGATTTTAAATATATCACGGTGTCGGATAACGCACTTGTTACTCACGCATGTTTAGTACGAAAAATTCTGAGACATAAAAAATTTTCCTGAGTTTTTACAAAAAACACTTGTACTTTTACAGTACCGGAATAGTTTTCCTCCAACGTTTTGTAGTTAGGGGCGAACATGGTAAGCAGCAAATTTAAAGAGCAAATGGAAAGATACGTAAACTACCGAGGAATAGACATCATTCTCCATTTAAAAGATGGTTCTATTATCGAATTGGATAAAAACAGAAGACTCGTAGGCGAAGAGATCGTGTATTTTCCACAAAAAGCGAATCCAAGTAAAATTTCTCTTACTATGATCCAAAAAGCGGATCTATTCGTCGCATAACCAAAGCAACGAATCCCTTTAAAATGACCAAAACGACACCGGGATTACCCGGTGTTTGTTTATAAAAACCTTAAGCTAAGGTCTGGATCAATTCTTCGATCTCTTTGATCTTATCAAAATCCTTTTCAGTGTAATTCAAGAACACATCGTATTCGACATCAGAAACACGATCACACTTGATCACTTTCATAGGAATATCAATGGAACCAGAGATACTGATGGTTCCGACTTGCAGAGCAAGATTAGTTCCCGGCTCCCACGGAACATCAGTTCTATGCACGATTCCTACGAGTACGTTTTCTGCAATCCTTAGCTTAGCACTTTCTAACACCTGAAAGTCTACGTTAAGAGTGGAGGGGATTCTATTGTATTTCATGGCGGTTCCTCCCGGTTTTTCTAAGAAATCTTAGATTAAGTCGCTTACGTTCCGATTAAGATCGTTTTACGATCCTGAAATAATCGTTCAGACAGGCGAATATCCTATTTATAGCAATTTCTATACCAGTAACCTTATATTGGGCCCCGGACAAAAAGAAAATCGTGCAATGCACTAAAATATTAGGTCTCTTTTCAATATAGCGAACAGATATGAGATTTTAACGGAGAAGGAGCCGGGTCTTTGGGATATCGAGGACTAAAATCTTACGATTTTGTCGAAGCTACTACAGGGCAGATTTTAGAGAAACTTACAATATTCTAATATATTGCTAATTTATTAAGCGAATTGGATCTTAAGCAGAGATTCCGATCTTCTGAAATTAATACAGTTTCAGAAGATCGAAATCATTTCTCAGAGGGAATAAACGGAAGCTTTTTGTCTTAGAGTTTTACTCAGTAAAGAATTCTGGTCTTAAGAGATCCAGGATGTCTTTCTATTCTTTCTTTTAGTTCATCACCTACGCTCATATTGATGACCATAGATAAGTAACCAATTTCTGCGCTGGTTCCTAAATGTTGGGAGCTGATATTTGCACCAATCTCGGAAACCATACTGTTGATATCTTTTAAGAACCCAGGTTGGTTTTTATGAACATTCAGAATTCTATACATTCCCTGAGGAATAGGGTTTAATTCCAGATGTGGGAAGTTCACAGCAAAAGTAGTGGAACCATTGTTTACAAACTTCAAAAGTTTAGAAGCAACTTCCGTTCCTATATTCTTCTGGGCTTCTTCCGTAGAACCACCGATATGAGGGGTCAATATTACGTTTTGCAGATTCTGCAAAGGAGTGATGAATGGATCGCTATTAGATTCAGGCTCTTGTGGAAAAACATCCACTCCGGCACCTGCAATATGACCAGACTTAATCGCTTCAGCCAATGCTTCCAGATCCAAAACTTTTCCTCTGGAAAGATTGATAATATAGGCTCCCTTTTTTGTAGCCTTAATTTCCTTAGCTGCATACAAATTCATTGTTTCCGGAAGTTCTGGCACATGGAAGGTAACAAAATCAGAAACGGAAAGTAATTCTTCGTAAGAATTGAGTGGAGTAGCGTTTCCTAAAGGAAGAACAGTTTGTATATCGTAATAGACCACTTTTAGGCCCATTGCTTCTGCAAGAACGGAAACCTGGCTTCCAATATGACCGTAACCTACGATTCCTAGAGTTTTTCCTCGAACTTCGAAACAATTCTTAGAAATTTTATTCCAGATACCTGCGTGAGTATTTCGGATATGATCCGGAACTCTTCTGGCTAACATTATGATTTCCGCAATTACAAGTTCAGCAACGGAGCGTGTGTTTGAATAAGGTGCGTTGAATACTGGGATCCCTTTCTTCTCAGCTTCTGCTAAATCTACTTGGTTTGTTCCGATACAAAAACAACCTACTGTCATAAGTCGTTTTGCTTTGGCTAAAACAGGTGCGGTCAGATTGGTTTTACTTCGGATCCCCAGAACATGAATGTTCTCGATTTCTTTTGAAAGTTCGTCTTCGCCCAGGGCTTGGGGGAGAAGGCGGACATTAAAACCGTCTTTTTGAAAGAGTTGGAATGCGTCTTGGTGTACATTCTCTAAGAGGAGGACGTTTATCTTTTCTTTCGGGTAGGAAATCATAGTTCTATTGCCATGGAACGTATCCTTGGCTTCTCTGAAAACGGATTTTTTACTTCACCTTTGGGGGATCGTAAGAAGAATGGAATGGAAATCACAAAGGAGACCACCTTTTAATGATCCGTTCTAATTTCTCTTTTTTACAAGTTTCTATCTTTGCCGTATTTTTTGCAATTTTACTGAATTCCTGCTCGGCTCGGGTCCAAGTCCTCCCTGAACCAGTGGTGGAGCAGACACTTTTCAGAAGTGGTCCTATCTGTCCCGGTGCAATTTTCTGCAGTGTGGGAAAACCTGGGTCTTTGAATTTTAAGGGCATCCTGATAAATAAAACAGGGGAGAAACCAATCTTCCTGGAATACTATATGAGTTCGTTCGAGGAAAGTTTTCCGATCGGGGTTTCTATGAAGTTAGACCAAACCTGGCATAACCTCAGAAAAACTTCTACGGATTATGGTGATACTGTTCGTGTAGTCTCCATTCTTCCTACAGATGTGGCTGATAAACTGCTTTCTGCGAAAGAAGTTCAGTTTAGCTTTTCTTCTCGAGATAATACAAGCACATACACTTTAAGTTCCTCCAATACAGATAGTTTAAAATCTTTATTGAAGGATCTAAAAGAAAAGTTAGATTCTCAAGCGAAACTAACGATCACAAATCATTAAGACCGAACCCGAGCATGTTAATGGCTCGGGCTTTAAGAAAGAATTCTTCTTATTCCGGTCTCATTAGAGGGAATAAAATTGTGTCTCGGATAGATTGAGAATTTGTGAGTAACATCACCAAACGATCTATCCCGATCCCAAGACCTCCAGTAGGTGGCATTCCATATTCAAGTGCTCGGATATAATCCTCGTCCATCATGAACGCCTCATCATCTCCTGCTTCTCTTTGTTTTACCTGATCTTCGAATCTTTCTTTTTGATCGAATGGATCATTTAACTCGGAGAATGCATTTCCGATCTCTCTACCTACAATATAAGGCTCGAATCTTTCTACATAACCTGGATTTTCAGGATTTGATTTTGCTAATGGAGAAAGTTCCTTTGGATAATCAGTAACAAATACAGGCTGGATCAGATTTGGTTCTGCTTTTTCGGAGAATACCTCGTCTGCCACTTTCCAGATAGAAGTACATTTGTTTGCGTCTACTTTTACCGAGCTTGCTTTTTCTTTAGCTTCTTCCAGAGTTTTTACCTGAGAGAAATCGATCCCTGAATATTCTTTGATAATATCCACGTATTTCACTCTTCTCCATGGAGGGCTAAGATCTACTAAATCGTTTCCGTATTTGATCTTAAGAGTTCCGCAAATCTTTTGAGCAACTGTAGTGATGAGTTTTTCAGTCAGCTCTAACATTTTTCCCATATCACCATAAGCCATATATGCTTCCATCATGGTGAACTCAGGATTATGTTTGGTAGAAATTCCTTCGTTCCTAAAATTACGGTTTAATTCGAATACTCTATCCAATCCGCCTACAATCAGACGTTTTAGATATAATTCAGGAGCAATTCTTAAGAATAACTGCATATCCAAAGTATTGTGGTGAGTTACGAATGGTCTTGCAGCCGCACCACCTGCAATGGGTTGCATCATAGGAGTTTCCACTTCTAAAAATCCTTCGGAAGTTAGGAAATTGCGGATCTCAGATACGATCCTACTGCGTGTGATAAAAGTATCTCTAACATGATCGTTTACTACCAAGTCCACATAACGCATTCTATATCTTTGTTCCACGTCTGCGAAAGCATCGTATACAACTCCATCTTTCTCTTTTACTACAGGAAGAGGGCGAACACATTTTGCGAGTAATGTAACTGAAGTTAAATGAAGAGTAGTTTCTCCCTTTTGGGTTTGGAAAAGGTAACCTTCTATCCCGATTAGGTCTCCTAAATCTAAACTTTTGAAAAGAGTATAATTTTCTTCTCCCAGATCGTCTCTGGTTGCATAAAGTTGGATAACTCCTGACTTATCTTTTAAATGAGCGAAGCTTGCTTTTCCCATCACACGTTTGGAATGCAAACGTCCGCCTAATAAAAACTTTTTCTCAGGTCCTGTAGGAGTTTTAGAATACATCTCTATTAAAGATGCTGAATCAGAATCAGGGAAAAATCTGACAGGGTAGGGATCTACACCCTTCTCCTTTAGATTTTTGATCTTTTCGATTCTTTGTTGGATAAGTTCGTTTGTTTCTTTTAAGTCTTGGGACATTCTAATTTCCTAATAGTATCAAATATAAATGTTTCGAGAGTCTTCCTAAGATGGATTCCAGGCTTTTTGGTTTTGTAAACCAATCCCAGGATCCTATCCCTTCGTTTACCTTGGAGACAGCGATATAAATTCCCGCAGGTTCCAGCACATTTCTATATAATTTTAACAAGGTTGCAGAATCGTATTCTTTTCCTATCAAAAGAAAAGTTTTCCACTGACGATCTAATGCGATCT
Organism: Leptospira saintgironsiae; assembly: GCF_002811765.1. NCBI lineage: Bacteria > Pseudomonadati > Spirochaetota > Leptospiria > Leptospirales > Leptospiraceae > Leptospira > Leptospira saintgironsiae. Next base: position 291,517 of record NZ_NPDR01000003.1, read on the forward strand.
TTAAGAGAGTTTTGGGGAATTCCTGAGCACCAGACTCTACAGTATAAACTAAGATCTTAGTCTCATCTACTCCTAAGGAAACCAGATAGCTTTGTAAGGAAGAAGTCGGATCCCCAGCAATTCCCAAATCAGACTCTTGGTTAGGAGGAGAATGTAAAATTACGATAACAGGAGCCAGGCCCTTCTTCCATAATGCAGCCGCCTGCTTGAATTTATCTTTTTTACCAGTTTCGATTGCCTCTAATACAAGTGCGTCCGATTTTTTTGGATCCGCTTTTGAGACTAAAAGATAAGGAGAAGAAAAGAATAAGATCAGAAATAGGATCAATAATCCAAAAAAGCCGTATGAAACAAGTTTGGCTTTATCTAAGAAATCTTTAACGGAGAGAGCACCCGATGCCATAGTTTTACCGAGGGTTGGTTTTTCGAAGTGGGGAAAGGTTTTAAGGTAGGACGAATTGCTCGAGAGGGGACTCGAACCCCTACACCGAACCGGCACAAGCACCTCAAGCTTGCGTGTCTACCAATTCCACCACCCGAGCGGTCGCGATTGACAGACTGGGTGACTAGGTTCCGGTGTCAAGGAAATTCAACCGAGGCTTGAGTTCAGACAAGTTCGTACTTTTTCTTCTGCTTTTTATCTTCCGGATCCAAGATGAATCTTTCCGGATGGAACACAATATTCCAATATCTTTTGGAATAAGCGACTACTCCAATACTTAAGACCAAGACCAACACATAACCTGAATATTCAGGATGAAGGAAGAAATGATTTTCAGGTAAAGTAGGGCCGATCAGAGGCAAGGTCATATACCATAAAACTGCTGCAGCAACGAGGCCCACACCAATCTTACCCCACCAATTCGGTTTTCCTTGGATCCCTCTTTTTAAATATAAGAATCCGCCCAACCAAACTCCCAAAGTTTCTCGGAGAATATAAATGAGAAGGATCCAGAGTGGAAACTGATAATAATGAACAATTACCGAGAGTCCTCCGATGGTAACGAATTTATCGCAGATCGGATCCAGATATTTTCCCAAGACCGATTCTTGAGAGAGAAGCCTTGCTAGAAACCCGTCTAGAAAATCGGTGAGAACTGCAAGCACACAGGTACCGATTGCTAAAAATAAATATTCGCTGCTACGAGGAGACTCGATATGTTTGCGAGTAAATTGTATAAAAAAAGGAAGAAGCAAAACTCTGGAGACGGATAGAAAATTTGAAAGAGTAAACACCCTCTCTTCGAGTAGATCCTTTGGTTTTTTTTCGTGAAGCATCTAATAAAGCCGTCGGTCGGAAAAAACTCCGCTATTGGAAAGGCTATGGAAGGGACTTAAAAATTCATCCCTTTTTCAGATAAACGAATTGACCCACAGGCTCTCTCAGAAATTATGTTCTTCATATTAGGAGCTGTAGCTCAGCTGGTTAGAGTGCCTGCCTGTCACGCAGGATGTCGCGGGTTCGAGTCCCGTCAGCTCCGAAATTTTCCCTTCCATCTCAAATCCGACTGAAGAGCGGATTAGATAAATTCTTCCGAATCCTTTTTAATAATAATTTCCCCGATCTCTTCCAAATCACGCAATGCAGTAAGAACAGTATTTCTTGCATCGGTGATCTCTTTTAGGGTCACTTTTCCTCGGATATCCATACTTTCTAGAATATCATTGGCTCTGTTTTTGGACATTGCTTCGAAGAAATGGATTTTGATCTGGTCGGAAGCTCCTCTGAGTGCTATCGCAATTAGATCATCATCTGCGATACGATTGATGAGTTGTCTCATTTCTTTTGAGTTAAGAAGAAGTACATCTTCGAATGTGTATAATTTTTCGCGGACCTGAGATGCGAGCTCTGGAGATTGTTCTTCCAATTCTTTTAGAATTGTTTCTTCCAAAGATTTATCCATATGGTTCAGGATATTTGCGAGAGCTTCCGCTCCACCTGCTTCGCTGAATTCGGATTTATCTCTTTGTTCGTATTTTTTCTTCAGGACTTTTGCGATCTGGCGGATTGCATCCGGATGAGTTTTGGTAGTATTTGCGAGCCTAAGTGCCACCTTACTTTGAAGTTCTTTAGGTAAAAACTTAAGAGTTTCAGCGGCCTTTTTAGGATGTAAAAATGCAAGTGTGACTGCGATAGTTTGAGTATGTTCCGGAGCGAGTAGATGAGCAAGAGTTTGGGGCTCTGCATCGTTTAAGAAAGAAAAATCTTCCTCGGTGTCTTTTCTATCCAGTTTTCCTAATATGTTTTCGGATTTCTCTTTGCCTAAAGACTTTTGGAGTAATTCTCTTGCGGTTTCTATTCCGCCTCTGGATTCTGCTGCCAGATCTTTGAGTGAACCTTGGAAATCCAAAAGGACTTCTTCTTTTTCGGACTTGCTGATTGTTTTGATCTTTGCCATTTCCTGGACGATCTCTTCAATCAACTTCTCGTCCAGTTGGGCTAACGCCTTGGCCGCAGCATCCTTGTCTAAGGATAGAAGTAGCATTGCTGCCTTTTTAACTTTTTGGTCTCTTATTTTAAGATTGGAATCCTGATCCACTGCTTCTTTGCCCACTAAAAAATCAGGCAAGTAACCGAAGAGGATGTTCCAGAAAATTTCGAAACACTTCCAACCAACCGGCTCCCACCGCGCCGTCTACCACTCTATGATCACAGGAAAGGCAGACTGAAAGAGTTTTTCCGGGGACTATACTTCCGTTTTTGATTACAGGTTTAGATACCACGTTTCCTACTGCGAGGATTGCAGCCTCAGGTTCGTTGATTACCGCTGCAAAACGATTCATTCCGAACATTCCCAAATTGGAAACAGTGAAGGTTCCGTCTGAAAACTCTTCCGGTTTGAGTTTTCGTTCCCTTGCACGGGAAGCAAGCTCTTTTACCGTCCTACCGATTTCCAAAACAGACCTTTTGTCTGCGTTTCTTACATAAGGAGTAATGAGTCCACCTTCGATAGAAACTGCTACACCAATATCCACTCTTCCATGTTTAAGGATATGATCTTCTCTCCAGGAAGAATTTACTTCGGGTACGTTTAGGAGCGCAAGCGCGGAAGCTCTTATGATAAAATCATTTATACTAAGTTTGATCTCTTCTCCTGATTCTTTTAGATCAGAGTTAAAGTTTTCTCTCAAATGAACAAGAGCGTCTGCGTCAATTTCCATATCCAAATAGAAATGAGGTTGGTGGGTTTTAGAATGAACCAATCTTGATGCGATTGTTTTTCTCATTCCTGATATTGGAAGTTTCTCTTCTTGTACAATTTCTCCAGCAAATGGAGATATTCCGCTAGACGAAAATGCAGAGATCCCGTTTTCAATATCTCGTTTGATAATTCTTCCGTCTGGTCCACTTCCTCGAACCTTGGAAAGATCGATTCCACTTTCTTCCGCTAGTCTTTTGGCCAAAGGAGAAGCTTTGACTCTTCCTTCTAAAGCAGAAGGAGAAAGTCCTCTGGAAACTGGGTTTTCTTTAGGAGTTGGGGGTTCTTCTTCAGGCTCTGGGATTGTCGAAGATACTACATTTTCTACTTTTTTAGGCGCTGGGTTGGGAGAAGGCGAGGCCACAGGAGCTGCCGCTGGGGTAGATATGGCAGTAGATCTGGATTTTGCTTCCGAAAGTAGGGAAGTGATATCTTCTCCCGCTTTACCTATGATTGCAACCGGAGCTCCTACGGGAAGTTTGGCTCCTTCCTGGGCTAAAATTTCTAAAATCACCCCGGAGTCGAATGCCTCCATTTCCATGACCGCTTTGTCAGTTTCGACCTCGGCTAATATTTCTCCGGGAGCGACCGAGTCACCCTTCTTCTTTAGCCATTTTACCAAAACACCTTCCGACATGGTCGGAGAAAGCTGGGTCATCTCGGAAATTTTTGCCATGTATTTTTCCTATTTATAATATAATAATATTCGAATATTATTATTTACTTAATCATTTCTCTAACTTTTTTGATTATCTTTTCTTCACTCGGGAGAGAGGATTTTTCCAGGTTTGCCGCATAAGGCATAGGTACATCTTCCTGCGTGATCCTTTCGATTGGAGCATCCAGATAATCGAATGCTTCTTTTTGGATCAGATAAGCTACTTGTGCCCCGAATCCTGCCACATTCCAGCCTTCTTCCACTATGAGTACTTTGTTTGTTTTTCTGACGGAAGCCAAAATTCCTTCCTCGTCCAAAGGTCTTATACTTCTTAGATCTAAAACTTCGACAGAAATTCCTTCTTTTGCCAGTTTTTCTGCCGCCGGAAGAACATACATAAGTGCTCTGGACCAACTGACGATTGTGAGTTGTGTTCCTTCTCTTTTGATATCCGATTTTCCCATCGGGATCAAAAATTCTCCTTCAGGAACTTCTCCTTTGGAGCCATACAATACTTCACTTTCGATGAAGATGGTAGGGTTATTATCTCGGATGGAAGTTTTCAAAAGTCCATAAGCATCGGAGGGCGTGTAAGGGGCGAGGACTTTGAGTCCTGGAATATGAGCATACCAACTTTCGAAAGACTGAGAGTGTTGGGCTGCGAGTCTTCCTCCAGCACCACCTGCTCCACGGAAAACGATTGGGATCGGAAATTGTCCCGCACTCATATAATTCATTTTTGCTGCTGAGTTAATGATTTGATCGATTGCAACAAGTGAGAAGTTCCAAGTCATAAATTCTATGATTGGTCTGAGTCCCACCATAGCAGCCCCAATTCCAACTCCTGCAAATCCGTTCTCTGAAATTGGAGTATCGATTACTCTCTTTTCTCCAAACTTAGCAAGCATTCCCTGGGAAACTTTATAAGCCCCTTCGTAATGTCCTACTTCTTCTCCCATGAGAAAGATATTCGGATCCTTCTCCATTTCTTCCGTCATTGCCCGATTGAGTGCTTCTCTATATGTGAGTACTGCCATTATACATTCTCCGCATAAACGTGCTTGTATAGCCAGCCAAGAGGTGGTTCTTCACTTTTTTCAGCGAAGTCAACAGAATCCTCAACAGTTTTAAGAATGGTTTCGTCCATTTTAGTTAATTCTTCTTGGGCCCAGCCTGCGGAGAGTAGATCCTTTTCTGCTTTGATAAGAGGATCACCTTGTTTATATTTATCTAATTCTTCTTTGGTCCTATATTTTGCAGGGTCCGACATAGAGTGGCCTCTGAATCTATAAGTGGAAATTTCCATGAGGGTAGGGCCTTCGCCTCTTCTTGCTCTTTCCACAGCAACCTTAACATGTTCTCTGACTTTTCGGACTTCATCACCTTCTATATGATCTCTTGCGATATCATAAGCCGCTGCTCTTACGGAAACATCTTTGACTGAAAGTGCTCTATATTCTGGAGTTCCCATCGCATAGTGATTATTTTCGCAGATCATAACGAGAGGAAGTTTCCAAATTGCAGCTAAGTTCATTCCTTCGTGGAAGGATCCTATGTTTGCTGCACCTTCACCAAAAAAACATAATGTAACTGCGCCGTCTTCACGGTACTTGGATGCATATGCGATACCGGCAGCAAGGGAGATATGTCCACCGACGATTCCATGTCCTCCCATGAAGTGTTTCTTCTTATCGAAGAAGTGCATGGAGCCTCCGTTACCGGAAACAATCCCAGTTTTTTTACCGTATAATTCCGCCATGAGAGACTTGGGTTCTAAACCTCTGGCGAGTGCGTGGCCGTGATCTCTATAGGTGGAAACTATATAATCTTTTTCTTCAAGAGCGGAGATCGCTCCCACTCCCACAGCTTCTTGACCGATGTATAAATGGCAGAAGCCGCCGATTTTGCCCATGCTATATGCCTTTGCGGAAGCTTCTTCGAAGCGCCGGATCAAAAGCATTTGTCTGTATAATTCTAAGAGATCTTCGGTTTCTTTTTTTGTTTTAGGTTGGCTCATAGTACTTTAGGAAATACGAAAACAATCGCAAAATATCTTCTTAGAACTAGGATATGCAAACTGATTTCCGAAATTTTTTGAAAAATGATCAGAGGCGGAGAAGGGGAGCTTCTTTTTCTAAAAAAATGCTTATGGAAATTTGCGATTCGTTCGAACTTTGAGATGAGCCCAAAAAAGGAAAATTTTTAGAAAAAATTCTCCAAATCCTTTTGCTTTCTTTCTTCAAAAATCGCTAAAAATCATCAAAAAACACTTAAAATTAGCGAAAAACTCCATTTTCGTTAAAATTAATCTATGCCAGGTGCTTCACCGAAGATATATCTGAAGGAAACCCTGAATTTCCAGGTTTATCCCGGATCTCAGCCTTCATTTAAACATATAGAAAAAAGACCAAAACCAAACCAGCACAGATCCCGGCACGGACGCCGGGCTCATGATCTCAGTTTCAAGGAGGAAACAAATGATCATTAACCATAACTTAGCCGCGATTAACTCCCACCGCGTTCTGAAGTTCCAGAACAACGAAGTGGCGAAAAACATGGAGGCACTTTCTTCCGGTATGCGTATCAACCGCGCCGGTGATGATGCATCCGGTCTAGCCGTTTCCGAGAAAATGAGAACTCAGGTGAAAGGACTTCGCCAAGCGGAGAGAAACACTGAGGACGGCATGTCCCTGATCCAAACAACTGAAGGATATCTACAGGAAACTAATGATATCATCCAGAGGGTCCGTGTACTTGCTATCCAATCTTCCAACGGAATCTACGGTGCAGAAGACCGTCAGATGATCCAAGTAGAAGTTTCTCAGCTTATAGACGAAATTGATCGCATTTCCTCCCAAGCAGAGTTCAACAAGATGGCATTGCTCCAAGGCGATTTCGCTCGTGGATCAAGAACTGCTTCTATGTGGTTCCACATCGGACCGAACCAGCACCAGAGGGAACGTGTCTATATCGCAACTATGACCGCTAAGGCTCTGAATTTAATCAAGTCTGACGGAACACTTTTGACTCTTTCTACTGCTGAACTTTCAAACGAAGCAATCGGCTTTCTTGACGATGCTTTAATGAAAATCAACAAACAAAGAGCAAATCTTGGAGCTTACTATAACCGTTTAGAGCATGCATCTAAAGGCCTAATGGTAGCTTACGAGAACATCCAAGCTTCAGAGTCGAGAATCAGGGACGCGGATATGGCAGAGGAAACTGTTGCATTCACTAAGAACCAAATTTTGGTTCAATCAGGAACTGCAATGTTAGCACAAGCTAACGTAAGACCTCAGTCTGTCCTCCAGTTACTTAGGTAATTAGGACTTTCCGGCAGCGGGAGCAGTGATGCTCCCGCACCGGGAACTTTTCTGTAAAACTCCGAAGCCGCGTTAGCGGCTATCGTTGTCTACAGACCTAATGAAAAGGTACAGGAAAAACGTCGGGTCTAACATTCTTCTTTCCCCAATTTTTTTCCGGTTCCTTTTCCAAGGAGAAATTCCGAAGAAACGAAAACCGGGTTAGTAATAACCGAAAGCTTATTGTACTTTTGCAAGATTGCTGACGTTAGTCTGCTTTATTGCGGTTGATTGAAAATATCCTAGATCTCCTCGGGAGAAAATGACCTGTCGGGTGGTCCGACCGGGTCCATCCCGGAGCACCGGACAGGTCATGTCCGATCGGAGGATAGGGAGATCCTCCGGAAACTCTCTACAAGGAGTGTAGGATGATTATCAATCACAACCTGAGTGCGGTGAATTCTCACCGCTCTCTGAAGTTCAACGAGCTAGCTGTGGATAAAACCATGAAAGCTTTGTCTTCCGGCATGCGGATCAATTCTGCCGGTGACGATGCTTCGGGTTTGGCTGTCTCCGAAAAACTCAGAACGCAGATCAACGGACTGAGGCAAGCGGAGAGAAATACGGAAGATGGGATGAGTTTCATCCAGACTGCGGAAGGATTCCTTCAACAGTCTTCGGATATCATCCAAAGAATCCGGGTTTTGGCCATCCAAACCTCGAATGGGATTTACAGCCCCGAAGACAGACAATTGGTTCAGGTGGAAGTTTCCGCCCTTGTCGACGAAGTGGATCGTATTGCCTCTCAAGCAGAGTTCAATCGATTCAAATTGTTTGAAGGTGACTTCGCTAGAGGTTCCAAAAGAGCTTCTATGTGGTTCCATATGGGACCGAACCAGAATCAAAGGGAAAGGTTCTTCATCGGAACTATGACTTCCCGAGCTTTAAAGCTTACCAAGGCAGATGGCAGACCGATTGCGGTTTCTTCTCCTGGGGAAGCGAATGAAGTGATCGGCCTAGCCGACGCTGCGCTCGGAAAGATCATGAAGCAGAGGGCGGATATGGGAGCTTATTTTAATAGGCTAGAACATTCCGCAAAAGGTCTCATGGCAGCATATGAAAATATGCAGGCCTCAGAGTCCAGAATTCGTGACGCCGATATGGCGGAGGAGATGGTTGCTCTAACTACAAAACAAATACTCGTGCAGAGTGGTACGGCGATGTTAGTGCAAGCAAACCTAAAACCGAATTCGGTCCTCAAACTTCTACAAATGTAGTTTTCGGGAACAGGCGCCACCGGATGGAAAATTCCGGTGGCTTTTTT